>JBMYPM010000038.1:0-9097 GCA_049600275.1 Porticoccaceae bacterium
ATCCCCGAGGCTCGGGTCCAGCACAGATCTTGCCGCAAATTCTTAGCGAATCGATAATTATTGAGGCCCTGACCAAGGCTTCTGAGTGAATAACCCAATTTTATCGTATTTTAAGCATTATTTTGCCGAAGTTAGAAGAACTTAGACGATTTTAGCTTTTTTAAGCGGCTTTTTCGCAGAAAAGCCCCTTAAAAAGCCTAAACGTGCACTTCCAGAAAATAACTGATTATTAAAAACACAAAAAAACCGGCCATATCGTCGACATTGTCTTTAAATTTCGTCGAAAAGCGTATTTCTTCATCTATTCGTGGACAGCTGTTTTATTTTCGGGCAGACTTCCCGCACTAATAGAACAGCTCGCAAAAGGTAATCGGGAAATACTATATGGCATCAATACTGGTAATTCACGGCCCCAACCTAAATTTACTCGGATCTCGAGAACCGGATGTATACGGCGTAGAGACCCTCGAGGATATTAACCAAACCCTGGCTGCCCAGGCTGCAGATGCCGGTCACAGCCTTGCCGCTGTCCAGAGCAATGCCGAGTTCGAGCTGATCCAGCATATTCACGATGCCAAGAAAGAAGATGTCGCTTTTATTCTTATCAATCCCGGCGCCTTCACCCATACCAGCGTTGCTCTTCGCGATGCTCTGCTCGGTGTAGACATACCCTTTATTGAAGTGCACCTGTCGAATGTTTTCGCTCGCGAAGCATTTCGTCATCACTCCTATTTTTCAGATATTGCTGAAGGCGTTATTTGCGGCTTTGGCTCTAAAAGTTACCAGCTAGCTCTGCAAGCAGCGCATAGCAAGCTTGATCATTAATCCCAGAACGAGAGATATTCATGGATATTCGCAAAGTAAAAAAACTAATCGAGTTGCTCGAAGAGTCAAACATCAATGAGCTGGAAATCACCGAAGGTGAAGAGTCCGTTCGCATCAGCCGCGGTGCCACTATTGCAGCAGCACCTGCACCTGTAGCGCCAGCTCCAGTAGTTGCCGCAGCGCCTGCTGCACCTGCTCCTGCAGCAGCGGCACCGGCCGCAGCACCAGCAGATTCAGAAGAGCTGGCTGGCCATGTAGTTCGCTCGCCAATGGTGGGAACTTTCTATGGCGCTCCGGCACCCGGGTCTCCTGTGTTTGTTGAGTCGGGCAAAGCGGTTAAAGTCGGCGATGTATTATGTATTGTCGAAGCAATGAAAATGATGAACCAAATTGAGGCTGACAAGGCCGGTACAATTGGTGCAGTTCTTGTCGAAGACGGTGAGCCTATCGAATACGACCAGCCACTGTTCACTATTGTATAAACCCAGTCAGGAATAAAATCATGCTCGATAAAGTGCTGATCGCAAATCGCGGCGAAATTGCTCTGCGCATTTTGCGCGCTTGCAAAGAATTAGGAATTAAAACTGTTGCGGTTCACTCAAAAGTGGATGCGGATCTCAAACATGTAAAGCTCGCAGATCAATCTATCTGTATTGGGCCCAATCCATCCCCGCAAAGCTATCTGAATATCCCCGCTATTATCAGCGCCATGGAAGTTACCAATGCTGTTGGCGTTCACCCTGGCTATGGCTTTCTGGCAGAAAATGCTGACTTTGCCGAGCAGGTAGAAAACAGCGGCTTTGTATTTATCGGCCCAACCGCTGACTGCATTCGCACCATGGGTGACAAAGTGGCGGCGATTCAAGCTATGAAAGCTTCTGGTGTACCAACGGTTCCAGGCTCTGACGGCCCACTTAACGATGACCCGGAAACACTGAAGGCAATGGCTAAACGCATTGGCTACCCAGTGATTATTAAAGCGGCAGCTGGCGGCGGTGGTCGCGGCATGCGCGTTGTAGAAGACGAAGAGAGCCTGGTCACGTCGATCACCATTACCAAAACCGAAGCCGAAGCTGCCTTTGGTGATGGCACTGTCTACATGGAGAAGTTTTTACAAAATCC
The DNA here is from genome assembly GCA_049600275.1 of Porticoccaceae bacterium. GTDB lineage: Bacteria > Pseudomonadota > Gammaproteobacteria > Pseudomonadales > Porticoccaceae > HTCC2207. Next base: position 1,948 of record JBMYPM010000038.1, read on the forward strand.
TCGCCATGTGGAAGTACAGGTTTTATCTGATGGCCAGGGCAATGCCATCCATCTGGGTGATCGCGACTGTTCACTGCAGCGTCGTCACCAGAAAGTTCTCGAAGAGGCTCCGGCACCTGGTATTCCCGAAGATGTGCGTCAGGGTGTTTTTAAAAGCTGCACCAATGCCTGTATTGAAATCGGTTACCGCGGTGCGGGCACCTTTGAATTTCTCTACGAAGATGGCCGCTATTACTTTATCGAAATGAACACCCGTGTTCAGGTAGAGCACCCTGTATCAGAGATGATCACCGGTGTGGATATTGTTAAAGAGCAGCTGTTGATCGCCGGCGGTGAAAAGCTGAGCGTTAAGCAGGAAGATATTATTTTCCGCGGCCACTCTTTTGAATGTCGTATTAATGCCGAGGATCCAGTAACTTTTCTGCCGCAGCCCGGCACGATTAAGAGCTACCATGCTCCCGGCGGCAACGGTGTACGCGTAGACTCGCATATCTACAATGGTTATCGCGTACCGCCAAATTACGATTCGCTGATTGGTAAAATTATCACCTATGGTCACGACCGCGATTCTGCGCTTTCAAGAATGCGTAACGCCCTGGATGAGATGATGATCGATGGTATTAAAACCAATATTGCGCTGCACCAGGATCTGGTTGAAGACACTGAGTTTAAGAAAGGTGGCGTCAATATCCACTATCTCGAGAAGAAGCTCGGACTGTAATTTACAGTTCGACTTTCTTTTCAAACTCTCCAGACTTATATCTCCATGCAATGGCTTCAGTTAATTATCAGTGCTACTCGCGACACCAGCAGTAGCATTGAAGATGCCCTGCTCGACTGCGGGGCAGTGTCTGTCACTCTCGAAGACGCTGCTGACCAGCCTATCTTTGAGCCCGGCGTTGGCGAAACCCCTCTGTGGGATAACTGCCAGATCAAAGCGCTGTTTGATGCCACGACAGACACTGCTGAAATTACTGCTCAGCTAAAAGCCCAGCTGCAATCAAAAATTCCTCAAACGGCCGCCCTGCGCTGGGAACAGCTCGAAGATAAGGACTGGTCCCAGGAGTGGAAGAAGTATTTTTCGCCAGTAAAGTGTGGCGAGCGGCTGTGGATCTGCCCGAGCTGGATCGAGCCACCAGATGCCAATGGCATCAACCTGAGCCTCGACCCCGGCCTGGCCTTTGGTACCGGCAGCCACCCGACTACCCACCTCTGCCTGCGCTGGCTGGATAAGCAGGACCTTGTTGGGCAGACCATTATTGATTACGGCTGTGGTTCCGGCATTCTCGGTATTGCCGCCCTGCTGCTCGGCGCGGAAAAAGTTATCGCAGTTGATAATGACCCCCAGGCACTGCTGGCAACTCGCGATAATGCCGAGCGCAACAATATTGCCCAGGAACGCCTGGTCACCTATCTGCCCGAGGAACTGCCTGAAGATATCTGCGGCGCAACCATGGTTGCCAATATCCTTGCCGCGCCCCTGATTGAACTGGCACCAAGATTAATTGCCCATACCGAAGCTGGTGGCCTGCTGTGCCTGTCGGGCTTGCTTGAACACCAGATCGATGCGGTTAGCCTTCCCTACGCTGAAGATTTTGTCTTTGACAAACCGGCAATTGAATCCGAATGGGCGCAGCTCTCAGCGCGAAAAAACAGCTAATCTAATAATCCCCGCCTAGGCTGTTACGACGTTTTTATCCTGCTAAACTCAAGCAAAGATCTATTGGAATACTCATGTCTGACAAAGCCGGTTCGGAAATAAACTCAACTATAGTCACGCGCTGCCCAACCTGCGAGACCGCTTTTCGAGTTACTCCGGAGCAACTCGAAGCGGCAAATGGCATGGTGCGCTGTGGAAACTGTATCGGTGTCTTTAATGCGCCAGAGCATCAGGTTCTCTCAACAATCGAGCCGCCAACCGAGACTAAAAACCCGGAACCGAGCCTGCTTGATAAGCATCAGCAAATTGGGGAGGAGTTGCCGCGCTTAACCGCGTTAATTCACAATGAGTTCGACGAACAACAGCCCGCAGCCAATGCATCGAACAGCCTGAAAAGATTTCTTGGCAGATTGGCGGTTATCGCCCTTGGTGCGCTGGCTCTTGGCGGCCAAACTGCTTATTTCTTAAGCGGCGAATTAAGCCGCAATGAAAATTACCGGCAGGTCTTGATCGACAGCTGTTTCTACCTGGGCTGTAAAATTGATCCCTACAGCGATGTAGATAAATTAACCGTCAATACCGCTATTATCCAGTCCCACCCGACCCAGCCCGGCGCGGTTATTATCGACATGCTGATCGAAAACCAGGCGCAGTTCAGGCAGCCCTACCCTAAAATCAAAGTGCGCTTTGATGACCTGCATGGCCAGCTGATAGCCCAGCGTATTTTCTCTCCGCAGGAATATATCTCAGGGCAAAACCCGCGGCGCTCGCCAGCGCCTAAAAATATCGCCAGCGGCCGCCAGGCGCATATCAGTTTTAGCCTGGTCGACCCTGGGTTAAGCGCAGTCAATTATCTTGTAGAGCTGAGCAATTAATCGCCCCGGATCCATGCACATAAAAATTTTGAATTTTTTTAATTGATCACTTTTTAATCAGCTGGCCAAAGGGTATGATTAGCGCCCTTTTTATCTCAGGCATATCTCGAGGCTAATTTGTTCAATATTGGGCCCTACCAGATTCAGCGAAAGACAGTGTTAGCACCTATGGCTGGTGTTACCGATCTGCCCTTTCGCCAGCTCTGTCGAGAGATGGGCGCCGGCCTGGTGGTCTCCGAGATGGTCGCTGCAGATCCCAGCACCTGGTCGAGCAGAAAGTCAAAACTGCGTATCCAGTTTGCCGATGAACCTGCACCCAGATCGGTTCAGATTGCCGGTTATGATCCGCAGATGATGGCAGAGGCCGCGCGTTTTAATGTTCAGCAAGGCGCTGAAATTATTGATATCAATATGGGCTGCCCGGCAAAAAAAGTCCTGAAAAAAGCCGCCGGCTCTGCACTGCTGCGACAGCCGGACCTGGTGCGGGATATTCTTCACGCCGTAGTAGATAGCGTCGATGTGCCTGTCACCCTGAAAATTCGCACCGGCTGGGATCGCCAGAATCGCAACGCAGTGACCATTGGCAAGATTGCCGAAGATGCCGGCATCGCCGCACTGGCAATTCATGGCCGTACGCGGGCCTGTCGCTTTGTCAAAGAAGTAGAGTACGACAGCATTGCCGATGTGGTCTCTGCGCTATCCATCCCGGTGATTGCCAATGGTGATATCACCTCGCCCGAAAAAGCCCTGGCTGTGCTGCAGCACACTGGCGCTGCCGCCGTTATGATCGGCCGTGCGGCACAGGGCAATCCGTGGATTTTCCAACAGATTAATCACTTTCTCGAGACTGGCGAACAGGCTGCCAAGCCATCCATTGAAGAGGCAGAGCGTGTTATGTGCCGACATCTTTTGGCACTGCATGAGTTTTATGGCGATATTGCCGGTGTGCGTATTGCGCGCAAACATATCGGTTGGTACGTCAATAATCTGACTGGCGGCAAAGCCTTTACCCAGCAGTTTAATAAAATCGAAAATCATCTTGAGCAGCAGCATTTACTGCAGCAATTTTTTCATCAAAATCATATTTACCAGGAACAGGCCGCATGAATTCTGCACCACAAACACCCAGCGACTCAGAAGAAGATCGCCTCAATCATCAGCGTCAATCTCTGAAGCAAAGTGTTACCGAAGCCATGCAGCGCTACTTTTCCGACCTGGACGGGCAGGCGACTCACGATCTCTACGATATTGTGATGGCCGAAGTGGAGCCACCACTGCTGAAAGCGGTTATGGCTTATACCAGGCAAAACCAAAGCAGGGCCGCGGAAACGCTTGGCCTTAATCGCGGCACACTGCGAAAAAAATTAAAACAATACGACCTTCTGTAATCTTTCCTCGAGGACTCCATGAGCGAACTGAAAAAAGTTTCACGCGCACTAATAAGCGTTTCTGACAAAACCGGCATTGTTGAATTTGCCCAGGCCCTAACTGCACAGGGTGTAGAAATTCTCTCAACTGGAGGCACATTCCGCCTGCTTACTGAGAATAATATTCCGGCAACCGAAGTATCGGATTACACCGGCTTTCCAGAGATGATGGATGGCCGTGTTAAAACTCTGCACCCGAAAGTCCATGGTGGCATTCTCGGCCGTCGCGGCACGGATGACGGCGTAATGCAGGAACACGGCATTAAACCAATCGATATGGTTGTGGTTAATCTCTATCCTTTTGCCGCGACCGTTGCAGATCCAAACTGCCCGCTGCCAACCGCGATTGAAAATATTGATATCGGCGGGCCAACCATGGTGCGCTCGGCGGCAAAGAACCATAAAGACGTCGCTATTGTGGTTAATGCCAGTGACTATTCGTCTGTACTTGAAGAGATGCAGGCCAATCAGGGCCAGCTGGATTACAGCACGCGCTACCAGCTGATGGTTAAAGCCTTTGAGCACACTGCGGCTTACGATGGCATGATCGCCAACTACTTTGGCGCTCGCGATACCGACAACCAGGCGCGCAATTTCTCTGACACTTACAATGTTCAGTACCACAAGACCCAAGAGATGCGCTACGGGGAAAACCCTCACCAGAAAGCTGCATTCTATGTTGAAGCCAACCCCACTGAAGCCAGTGTTGCGACGGCCCGACAGTTGCAAGGTAAAGAGCTATCTTTCAACAATATTGCCGATACCGATGCGGCGCTTGAATGCGTAAAACAGTTTGACCAGCCTGCCTGTGTTATCGTTAAGCATGCCAACCCCTGTGGTGTGGCTGTAGCAACGGATATCAACCTGGCCTACGAGCTGGCTTTTGCAACCGATCCGGAATCTGCCTTTGGCGGTATTATTGCCTTTAACCGTGAGCTGGATGCAGCGACTGCTTCGGCTATCTGCGAGAAGCAATTTGTTGAAGTGATTATCGCTCCCTCAGTCTCCGAAGAAGCTGTTGCCGTGGTTACTGCGAAAAAGAATGTGCGCCTGCTTGAATGTGGCACCTGGGGTACTGAGCGACCACAGGACTTTGACTACAAGCGCGTTAATGGCGGCCTGTTAATTCAGGATCGCGATAACGGTATGGTTGCTGAGAAAGACCTTAAAGTGGTCAGCGAGCGAGTGCCCAGCGAAGACGAAATGGCCGATATGATGTTCGCCTGGAAAGTCGCCAAGATGGTTAAATCCAATGCGATTATCTACGCCAAGAACAACCGCACTATCGGCGTTGGTGCCGGCCAGATGAGCCGTATTAACTCAGCCCGAATTGCCGGTATTAAAGCCGAGCATGCGGGACTTGAGGTTAAGGGCGCGGTGATGGCATCAGATGCATTCTTCCCGTTCCGCGACGGTATAGATAACGCTGCTGAGGCGGGAATTAGCTGTGTGATTCAACCCGGCGGTTCTATGCGCGACGATGAAGTTGTGGCTGCGGCCAATGAGCATGGTATGGCAATGGTGTTTACCGGTATGCGTCACTTTAGACACTAGGTTAACCCAGGGCTAAAGAAATTAAACCTGCTTAAGAAGCCCTTAAGCAGGTTTTTTTTCGTTCGCCAAATAACATTGCAATCAAACTTGGTTAAATTAAATTACATCATTTTTGGTGAGCTTAAACGCGGCTAATGCTCTCTCCCGCGACTCTTTAATATCGACAATCGGCGCGGGATAATCAGTGCCAATTTCAACACCGGCGGCGGAGAGAATTTCTGCCGGTGCCAACCAGGGTGCGTGGATGTACTTGGCCGGCAGCTTCGCCAGCTCAGGTACATATTGGCGGATGTAATCACCCTGCTTATCAAACTTTTCACTCTGGGTGATGGGGTTAAAGATACGAAAGAACGGTGCTGCATCTGCACCACAGCCGGCGACCCACTGCCAGCTGGCACTGTTACTCGCCAGGTCTGCATCCACCAGGCAGTCCCAGAACCACTGCTCACCGCTGTGCCAGTGAATCAATAAATTCTTAACCATAAATGAGCCGACCACCATACGCACACGGTTGTGCATATAACCGGTCTCCCAAAGTTCGCGCATACCGGCATCGACCAGAGGGTAACCAGTTTTGCCCTTTTGCCAGGCGCGCAGATCTGCGTCGGTATTTTCTGCCCATGGAAAAACATCAAATCGCGGCTGCAGGTTTTTGCTTGGCAGCTCGGGAAAATGATAGAGCAGGTAATAGGAAAACTCGCGCCAGCCAAGCTCGCTCAAAAAGGTATCGAGGTTGGATTCATTGTCTATTAATGCCGCTGCATCACTGGCCGCATACCAGGCGGTATTCACCGAGATCTGGCCGAAATGAAGATAGGGCGAAAGCCGCGAGACATTTTGCTTGCTGGGGAAGTTGCGGCCCTCGCGATAGTCCTGAATACCGTTAAAGATAAACTGGTCGAGTCGATCCCTGGCACCCTCTTCGCTGATATCCCAGTGCTGGTGCATCTTTTTATCCCAACCGATGGACGGTAAAAGAGATAGATCTTCAACAGCCAGACTGTTTTCAAGCTTCAGCAACTGCATATCAGCTGGCTGCGAAAGCGGCCTTCTCGGTGCCGGCTGGCCTAGACAGCCTCTGCGGTAATAGGGCGTGAACACCTTGTAGGGCGTGGTATCTTTTTTTAGTACCTGCCAGGGCTCCCACAGCAGTGAGCCGTTGAAACTCTGCGCCGCCACTCCAGCGTCTTTAAGTGTGGATTTAATCAATCCATCTCGCTCAATACTCTGGGGCTCATAACAGCGATTCCAGAACACACCACTGGCATTATTTTCTGTCACCAGCTCGGTGAGTATCTTGCCCGGGTCGCCCTGGTAGATATTCAGTTTGCCCTGAAGGCTTTTATCCAGTGACAACAATCCATGGTGCAACCACCAGCGACTGGCCCCGCCGGGAGACCACTGCTGACCCTGGGTCGCATCGAGAATATAGACAGGTATTACCAAACCGGCTTCGCAGGCGGCTAACAAAGCCGGATTATCTGCGAGGCGAAGGTCTTGTCGAAACCAGAAAATAGTAGGCTGTGAGATAGTGTTTTCCTTTTATTCTTATGGCCATTTTACGTGTGCTGAGGTGTCAGTGGATCGTTCGGCCATGGATAGATGCCTGAGCAGCAATCATTAATAGGGGATTT
>JBMYPM010000039.1:0-9088 GCA_049600275.1 Porticoccaceae bacterium
TCACCATCTGACCAAAAAGCGTTAGATTAATATTCACGCCATCACCTCATTAAAGAGTGGATTAAAAATTTCTAGCAAAGCCTTTAATCAAGAGACTCTTAATGTCGAGCTTTGCTAAAACTCTTCTACTTAATAGTTATGCGCCAACACCTGGTGCAACAACAAAGATCAAGTACATCGCGATACCAACACCAATAATAGGCACAGCATCAATCAGACCAGCGAGCAGGAACATCTTGCCCTGAAGCATAGGTCCAAGTTCTGGCTGACGAGCTGTAGCTTCGATCAACTTACCGCCCAGCAGGCCCATACCAACAGCTGCTCCCAATGCGCCCAATCCGAGCATAATTGCCGCAGCAATAATTACTAGTTCCATCGTAGACTCCTGACTTCAGTCATTAAAAGTTAAAAAAAATTTAGTGGTCTTCGTGCGCCATACTGAGATAGACGACAGTGAGAACCATGAAAATAAATGCTTGCAGGGTAATGACCAGAATATGGAATACCGCCCAGCCCCATTGCATTAACCCTCCACCCAGAGCAAACAGGCCGCCGCCTATCGCCATAAAGGCCATAGATAGCAGGACAGTTTTGCCCGTAGATATTTTCTCTTTGAGATTTAACCAGCATACACCGCTGACCAATAAGAAGATTACCAACCAGAAATAACCGCTGGTGTTCTCACCAAAGAGTTCTGCATGCAGGCCGCCAGACACAAAGCCGGCTCCCGCGCCCGCTGCAAACATGGTTGCAATCAGGATAAAGATCATTTCGCCGGCATACATATTGCCGAACAGTCGTAAACCCAGTGAAAACGGCTTGGCCAGCAGGCCGACAGTTTCCATAAACAGGTTTACCGGAATAAAGCCCCAGTGATTAAACGGGTGCATAGTCAGCTCTTTAATAAAGCCGGTACCCTTAATCTTGAAGGAGTAGTAGAGCATCAGGACAAATACACCCAGCGCCATACCCAGGGTGATATTTGGATCAGTTGAGGGGACAATTTTCTGGTAGGGGACACCAGCCATCATCAGCAGCTCGGGAATCAGGTCAACCGGGATCAAATCCATCAGGTTCATCAGGAATACCCAGACAAAAATAGTCAGCGCCAGTGGGGCGACCATTTTGTTGCAGCCATGGAAACTGTCTTTGACTGCGCCGTCGATAAACTCGACGATCATCTCAACAAAGTTTAACCAGCCAGCCGGTACGCCTGTGTGGGCTCTTTTAGCTGCGCGCAGGAACATCCAGCAAAACAGCGAACCAAGACCGATCGACCAGATCATTGAATCTACGTGAATAGCCCAGAAACCCATATCAGTGGCTTCCTGACCACCATGCGCCATGGTCCAGGTATCAGCCTGGAGAACCTCAACACCCTGCTCGGTGTGGCGCTCGTATCCTGCCGGCAGCTTTCCATAAACCAGGTTGGTTAAATGGTGCTGGATATAATCAGTAGTGCTTGCGGGGTTTCCACCTGCCATCTGTCACTCTCAATTAGTTAGGTCGTTAACTTATGCCGTATCAGTGTTTCAGTAATATGATTACTGCCAAATACTGCACCAAAATCATTACTAAAAATGAGGCGAACAGGGCGCTTGCGTAAAGCGGCTTTACCATCATAAAGCTGACTGTAAATAACACGGTGGTTAAAACAATCTTTCCCGTTTCCCCCCAGTACATTGCTCGCACAATGGACTGTACTTTTCTTGCGCCGGCGTATCTAAACGCTTGCCGTGTAAACCAGGCCTGCGGGCAAATTTGGATCAATCCGCCAATCAACACAGAGTAAGCTAACACGGAACTCCAGAGTAAGAGAATTGCACAGGCAGGTAGCAGAAAGGCTAGCTGGTAAAGCGCAACTCTTTTAACTGGTGGTAATGAAATGGTAGTCATGCGTGGTCGACACCTTTTCTCCGGCCCAGCCAGACAGATTTGTGGCCTGTGTCCGACGGGTGCGCATTATAGGTATAGTGCTGTTGATATTCAACAAGCGAAACAACCTATATGGAGGAAATTTTTGCGCCTTGAAAATAGCTGCCTGGCGGTTATTTCAGGTGGGCGAGAATACCGTCGAGTTCATCGACGCTATTATATTTAAAAATTAACTTTCCTTTACCCTTGGCACTGTGCTGGATTTGCACTGGCGCGCCAATTTTTTCCGATATCTGATCCTCAAGATGCTTGATATCCGGACTGTTGGATACATCTGCAAGCGGCTTGGTGGTATCGGCGGATTGCAGTTTTTTAACCAGGGCCTCGGTCTGGCGCACAGTCATATTGACGCCGGCAACCGTTCTCGCGGCATTAATTTGCACTGCGCCCTCAAGGGCCAGCAGGCATTTAGCATGTCCGAGCTCAAGGTCACCGCGCTCCAGCAATTGCTGAACTTCTGACTCAAGACTGGCCAGCCTCATCAGGTTGGTCACTGCAGATCGGGATTTGCCCACAGCATCAGCGACCTGCTGCTGGGTTAACTGGAACTCCTCCTGGAGTCGCAACAGTGCCAGGCTCTCCTCCATAGCATTTAAATCTTCGCGCTGGATATTCTCAATAAGCGCCATAGCGATAGCGGCTTCATCGGAAACTTCGCGAACAATAACCGGAACCACATCAAGACCGGCCTGTTGAGCGGCGCGCCAGCGGCGTTCACCGGCAATAATTTCATACTTTTCGTTATCGACCTGCCTGACGACCAGCGGCTGCATAACACCCTGGGTTCGAATTGAGCTGGCTAACTCTTCCAGCGCTTCAGCATTGATATCGCGGCGCGGCTGATATTTTCCGCGCTGCAAGAACTCAACCGCAAGCTCGCGCAACTGACCTTCAACTGACTGGGTATCTGTGGCGTCCGATAGATTGAAATCGGTTTCATCCTCCATTCCCAGAAGTGCATCTAAACCTTTGCCGAGGCTCTGTCGTTTTGCGTTCATGGTTTACTGTCCTGCATTTGCCTGTTTTTGTTCGTCGCTCTTGTCTTTGGACTGGCGGAGAATTTCTCCCGCAAGTGCCAGGTAGGCAACTGAACCTTTCGAGTTTCTATCGTACATCAACGCCGGCAATCCATGGCTCGGTGCTTCCGCAAGCCTGACATTGCGCGGAATACTGACACGGTAGACACGGCTACCAAAATATTTACGCAACTGTACTGACACTGCATTGGTCAAACTACTGCGCGGATCGTACATGGTGCGCAGAATACCTTCGATTTTTAATTTGGGATTAATCCGCTTGGCGATTTGCTTGATCGTATTATTTAAGGCGGAAAGTCCTTCCAGTGCATAGTACTCACACTGCATTGGAATAATAACGCTGTCGCTGGCAACCAGCGCATTAACTGTGAGCATATTCAGCGAAGGGGGGCAGTCAATAATCACATAGTCATAATCATCAGCTACCAGTTCCAATGCGTGGCGCAGGCGGGTCTCGCGACCAATCTCCTGCATTAACTCCACCTCTGCGGCCACCAAGTCACCGTTGGCAGGCAAGAGGTTAATCTTTGCCCTGTCACAGCTAACAATAACCTCTTTGATATCTTCCTTTTCTGTCAACACATCGTAAACAGAGGTCTTGCACTGGTGTTTATCAATTCCAGCCCCCATGGTTGCATTGCCCTGGGGATCCAGATCAATCAACAGCACTCGCTGCTTATATGCTGCCAGTGAAGCGGCCAGGTTTACGCTGGTGGTAGTCTTACCTACACCACCTTTTTGATTGGCTATTGAGATGATTCGCGACAATGCTCTGACCTTTTATTCTTTCGATTTACTGATTTCAATCAGGTGCCGCTCACCTTCGACACCGGGCACCATCAAGCGATGCGAGACATCGACCTTATAGTCTTTCTCGAGCAGGCTCAACTCCGATTGTGGAAATTTTCCCTTCATAGCCAAAAAGCGCCCACCGGGACTGAGCAGGTGTTTGCACTTGGCAACCATCTCAGCCACCGAGGTAAAGGCTCTACTCAATACGATATCGTAGGTTTTCTCAGGGATAAATTGTTCGACTCTGGATTGTATTTCGGTCAAGTTTTGCAATTTTAACTGACAGCGGGCATGGAACAGGAAGCGTGTCTTCTTGCCATTGCTATCAAGCAACTTAAAGGTTTTATCCGGACACATAATAGCCAGGGGTATACCAGGCAAGCCTGGGCCAGTGCCCACATCAATTAAATTCTTGCCGGTTACATAGGGCAGGATAGCCAGGCTATCGAGTATATGCAGCGCTATCATCTGCTGGGGATCGCGAATGGCTGTAAGGTTATAAGCATTGTTCCAGGTAACCAGCAGGCTGACATACTCGATCAACTGATCGATCTGCTGGGGAGTGCATTCAATGGTCAGTTCTTCAATGCCATTCTCAAGCTGTGCTCGCAGCGCCTTTTCAGATTGCAAATTATGCGGCATGCTTTTTCAACTGCACAATTAACAGTGAGATAGCCGCTGGGGTAACACCGGGAATTCTGCTAGCGCGAGCCAGGGTCTCCGGCGTTGCCTCACTGAGCTTTTGCTTTATCTCAGTGGATAGCCCGCTGACCGACTGGTAGTCAAAGTCCGCTGGAATACGGGTTTTTTCATGGCGCTGGAGGCGGTTAACCTCATCCTGCTGTCGATTGATATAACCGGAGTACTTGGCATCGATCTCTACCTGCTCGGCAATTTTCTGCTCAACCTTATGCTCAGGATAGAGGTCACCGATAATTTTATAATTCAGCTCCGGGCGCTTTAGCAGGTCATACAATGAATACTCGCGGGCGAGTTTTTTCTCGATATGACCGGACAGTTGCTCTGCAACACTGCTGCCTGGCTGTACCCAGGTATCCTTTAAACGCTGCTGCTCAATTTCAATCGCCTCGCGCTTTTCACTAAACTGACGCCAGCGATCTTCATCAACCAAACCCAGTTCGCGGCCTTTTTCTGTCAAGCGCAAATCGGCGTTATCTTCACGAAGCAGTAATCGATATTCCGCGCGGCTGGTAAACATGCGGTAGGGTTCCTGGGTTCCCATACTGATAAGGTCATCGACCAGAACACCGGTGTAAGCTGTATCTCGACCGGGACACCAACTCTCTTTATCCTGCACCTGCAGCGCAGCATTGGTTCCAGCCAGCAGGCCCTGGGCCGCAGCTTCCTCGTAACCGGTAGTGCCATTTATTTGGCCGGCAAAAAACAGCCCGTTAATCGCCTTGGTCTCGAGGGAGTACTTTAGGTCTTGGGGATTGAAATAGTCATACTCGATAGCATAGCCCGGGCGAGTGATATGGGCATTTTCAAAACCCTGGATCGAGCGCACCAGTTCAAGCTGCACATCAAAGGGCAGGCTGGTGGAGATGCCATTCGGGTAGAGCTCATAGGTATCCAACCCCTCGGGCTCAATAAATACCTGGTGCTGGTCCTTGTCAGCAAAGCGCACAATTTTATCTTCAATAGAAGGGCAGTACCTTGGACCCACACCGTCAATAACACCCGTATAAAGGGGCGATCGATCCAGCCCTTTATGGATAATTTCATGGGTGGTGCTATTGGTGTAGGTAATCCAGCAGCATGTTTGCCGCGGATGTTGCTCCACAGATCCCAGGTATGACATAACTGGTTCGGGTTTATCACCCCACTGTTCCTGCAGATGGGTAAAATCTACCGAACGGGCATCAATACGCGGCGGGGTTCCGGTTTTTAAACGCTCAACCCTGAAAGGCAGTGACCTTAAACGCTGGGAGAGATTGATTGAAGGTGGATCTCCCGCGCGGCCGGCTGAATAATTCTCCATACCAATATGGATCTTTCCGGCAAGAAAGGTTCCAGCAGTAACCACAACGGCTTTAGCTGAGAAGATAAGACCCATCTGGGTAACAACACCGGTCACCCGGTCACCCTCCATCACCAGGTCATCAACGGATTGCTGAAAAATGGTTAAATTTTCCTGTTTTTCAAGGATAGACAGAATCGCCGCTTTGTAGCGTATACGATCAGCCTGGGCGCGGGTCGCCCTAACCGCCGGACCTTTGCGAGAATTGAGAACCCTGAACTGGATACCCCCGAGATCAGTCGCCTGGGCCATGGCGCCACCCAGGGCATCAATTTCCTTAACCAGGTGGCTTTTACCTATGCCGCCAATAGCGGGGTTGCAGGACATCTGCCCGAGAGTTTCAATATTGTGGGTTAGCAGCAATGTTCGACTGCCCATGCGTGCAGCTGCCAGGCAGGCTTCTGTACCGGCATGACCGCCGCCAACAACAATAACATCAAAGGATTCTGGATAGAGCATAGGGTTTTAACCGCTACAGCGTTAAAATTAAAGGGTCGCCATTATACGTACAGTTGATTAAAGTTTAACCACCTTATTTTTAGAATTTTATTTCGCAAACTGTTTTTATCCGCTCTTTATATAGTTAACTTATTAATTAAATATACTTATATATAGTATGTAGAGATTATTGTTATTGTTGTTAAGGGCGCCTGTTAATGGGGATGAAAACCAAATAGTTATTAAAATCATAAGGTTAGGTGGTTTTTTTGGCTGTATAAACCATTGGTTAATAATCCTAAAAGCCGGTATCAACTGTGCTTGGGCCTGTACAGAATTTCACTGAATTTAAACTATTGCGGTTTTTGGGCTTTTTCTGGGGATTATTCTTTGGCTTATGCAAAGGTTTCCCACAGAATTAACTGTTTTATTGTATTTAAGGTATGACTTGGGGGATAAACTGTTAATTGATTGTTATAAAACTGTATTTAAAAAGCACTCTTTTGCCAGCCCCGCGATTAATTGAAAGATTTTAAATAAAGCGTTGAATTGGGTGGGGATTTTCATTAAACTCCCGCGCCCTAGAACGGTACTCCTGCATGAATGTCCCTCAGTGTGGCGCAGCAGGTTTAAGTACAGTAGAAATTATTCGGAATTGACGTTATGAAAAGAACATTTCAACCAAGCGTACTAAAGCGCAAGCGCACTCATGGTTTTAGATCTCGTATGGCCACTAAAAATGGACGAGCTGTATTAAACCGTCGTCGAGCCAAAGGCCGTAAGCGTTTAGCTGCCTAAAACTTTAGGGGCTTCCAATGCCCAGAGCAACCTTCGGTAAAGATCGACGCTTACTTAAAGCCTCTGAATATAAAGAGGTCTTTGATAATAATGCGCTTCGGGTTGCTCATCCCAAACATCTACTCCTGGTCAAACCTAACGGCACTAAGGTGTCTCGATTGGGGCTGGTTGTAGCTAAGAAAAATGTTCCCACCGCTGTTGGTCGCAATCGCGTAAAAAGAGCTGTCAGGGAAATATTCCGCACTACACCGCTGCCTGTCCCGCTGGATATTATCTTTTTAGCCCGTAAAGATGCAGATAAACTCTCATCTGCTGAAATGACAGAACTATTGCAACAGTCATGGGCTAGACTGTCTGCTCGCCTTGAAAAAGACTCTCAAACAAAGGTCTCTGAAAATAATGCGTAGATTAGCGATAGCGATTATTCGCGGTTATCAATATGCTCTCAGCCCACTGCTGGGAAAGAACTGCAGGTTTTATCCCAGCTGTTCAAGCTATGCTGAAGAGGCTTTCAGGCGTTACGGAATTTTCAAGGGGGGTTATCTTACGTTGCGTAGGGTTGTAAAATGCCAACCTTTCCATTCAGGGGGTTACGATCCGGTATTACCGGTAGAACATTCTGGTAAATCGGATGAGGCTAATACCTCGAACAAAAATTAAACAGAGTTATAAATAGAATGGATTGGAAGAAAACACTAAATATTAGCGCTATTTGCCTGGTTGCCTGGTTACTGGTTATTGAGTGGAATAACTTTAGCGACCTCCGCGCCGCCGAAAAAGTAACGCCTGTCGAAGAAATTCTTATCCCTGAGACAACACTGCCTCCCCAGCAACAACAGGTGCGCTACAGTGATGAGTTGCCTTCGCTGGAAGAGACACCGGTTGCAGTTGTTGAAGAGCCGGTTGATACCCGCCTGGTTACTGTTACTACAGATACCTTTAAGGTAACCATAGATGCACTGGGTGGTGATATTGTCCAGGTTCAGTTGCTCAAGCATCTAACTGAGATGGCTGCAGATGGCGGCGAACCCTTTACCCTGTTGACCAGGTCGAAAAGCAATGAATATATAGCCCAGAGTGGCCTGATTGGAAAAAATGGCACTGATACCAGAGAGGGTCGACCTGTCTATTCTGTATCCCAGTCCAATTATACCCTTGTGCCCGGTGAGCAGAGCCTAAACGTAGACTTAAGCCTTAACCAGAATGGCGTCAATATTGTTAAACGTTTTAATTTCACCCCTGGTGAATATGTTGTTGGCGTTAATTACCTGGTTGAGAATGGCGGCTATGATTCCTGGGAAGCCACCTTCTATGGCCAGATTAAGCGTGATTCCCACGAGCCCCTGATCGAGTCGAGTGGCGGTGTCAGTCCCTATCTGGGTGCAGCCCTTCGAGAGCCGGAAAAGAATTTCTCCAAGTACGATTTTAACGATGTCCGTGAAGGGTCGGTCAAGGCGGAGATCAAAGGTGGCTGGGTATCTATGGTTCAGCACTACTTTATCAGTGCCTGGATTCCACCCACAGAAGATAACAATACCTTTAGCCTGCGCAAACTATCAGGCCAGGATATCTACCTGTTTGGTTTTACCGGCGAAAAACTGGTTGTCCCTGCGGGTAGCAGTGGAGAGTACAGCGCACAGTTTTATGTGGGTCCAAAGGATCAGGAAAAGCTTGAATCCCTGGCCGAATACCTCGACTTAACGGTTGATTACGGTTTCTTATGGATGCTTGCCAAACCCATTTTTGCCGCTATGAAGTTTATTTATGAGCTGGTTGGCAACTGGGGTTGGGCGATTATCCTGCTCACCATAGGTATCAAAATTCTGCTCTACCCGCTCTCTGCCGCCAGTCTTCGCTCTATGGCGAAAATGCGCAGCCTGCAGCCAAAGATGGAGCGCTTAAAAGAGACTTACGGTGATGACCGCCAAAAAATGTCCCAGGAGTTGATGGCCCTCTACAAGAAGGAGAAGGTTAACCCTGCAGGTGGTTGTTTCCCGATGTTGCTGCAGATGCCGGTATTCCTCTCTCTGTACTGGGTATTGTTGGA
>JBMYPM010000040.1:0-9040 GCA_049600275.1 Porticoccaceae bacterium
GTAAGCACCCCAGTCTATTCTCTTTACACAGACAAGGTGCGCGCCGATAGCCGAGCTGATCGGTCCAGCCCAACAGGGTAATGCATTGCTGCTGTTGATCATCAACAATAGCTTTGCGGTAAATGCCCGGCCGTATTTCTCTTCCAGTTCAGTGGATAAAATTGCCCCATAGCGATCGAACAAATCACCTTCCCGGTTTGATGCGGTGCCTGCTGGATTTCCTGCTAAAGAATCCAGAGACTGCTGTGCTTCCTCAAAAACCTGTCCCCCATAACGGGCGGTGCTAAAGGTATCCACCCACAGCCAGAGTTTTGCTGGCTCGCGGTAATTATCTCTATTCTGCTGATAAAAACTCTCCAGCTGCTGTGCGCTGGGGACTTTCTGTGTGGTGACATTTTTGGTTAAACCCGCCAGCCGGGCTTCCATTGCATCCTGGTCAATACCGCTGTCGATATCAGCGCCAATACCAGGCACATCAACCATGCTGTTATCAAATAGTTTACTGTTGATTTGAGTTTGCAGTGCGGCGTTATTGGGATTGGTGAGTTCGTCCATAGCCCAGCCCTTATCACTTTTATCGGTGTTCTTTAGCCAGTAGCCAAGGCTGACTGCCAGGCAAAAAATAATCATGGCAATAACAAGAAGCAGAAAAAATTGTCTGGGGGTTTTTTGTGTCACGGCAGTGTCGCTATTTAGGGTTTAAGGGCTTTACTGTTTAAAAATTTTTATCCAGTCCCCGGGGCGAGGTTCGCCACTGGGGTAGTGACCATTGATTATACGCAGATCATCTATTTCTGCAGGATTCAGGTTCAAGGCTTTGCCGAGGGCATCAAAGGTGGTTGCACCAGTGGCTTTTACATAGTGAACAGTCTTGGGTTTCTGGCCGGCAATCTCGCGTCGCGAAATGGGCCTAAAGCTTTTAATGGACTCGACAAACAGTTTGTCAGTATCGGCGAATTGTTCCTGCTTATCCACCTGGCCATTAAAGACAAAGGCATTGAGTTTGTAGTAGATAACCGCAATACGCTGGTCTGGCTGGTTTTCTGCGCCTGGCAAGATGCCGCTAAAACCCTTGAGCCCGGCGGGAGAAATTGCCTGGCCCTGATCAAGTTTTGAGACCTTGAGAAAGTTGTAGAGATACTCCTCAGGGCTCTGTGCTGTTCGTGCAATCGGGGTCAGGGAGAGCCGTGCATCACTGCTCTCCGGGCTGCCCACCGAGCTGTGCCTGCTGGCATCATTGGTCTGTGCCCAGCCCTCTGGATAGTCAAAGCGCACCCGCAGCTGCATATTTGAGTATCGCTCCGGCTTCTTCTCTTTGGCCAAAAAGTTTTCTCCCCAGATCAGCCCGTCGGTTATTGCTCGATACCTCGCAGCGCCATCGCCCCGGGTTTCGGTCGATTGCAGGCGCTGGGCTTTGCTGACCACAGTTCGCAGTCGTGAGTCATTGCGCGGGTGACTGGCAAATATGCCGTGGTAGGTCTGCTTGCTGGCGCCCCTGGCTTTGGCGCGGTCTTTTTGCAGCATTTCATAGTCTTTCATTATCGATAGCATGCTGATCATCTCGCTGGGCTTGTAACCTAGCTTGGCCATATATTCGGCACCGGCTTCATCGGCTTCCAGTTCATTGCGTCGACCGTGGCCGCGAATAATCGAGTTGGCATAGGCCA
The DNA here is from genome assembly GCA_049600275.1 of Porticoccaceae bacterium. Taxonomy (GTDB): domain Bacteria; phylum Pseudomonadota; class Gammaproteobacteria; order Pseudomonadales; family Porticoccaceae; genus HTCC2207. The sequence continues at coordinate 1,668 of JBMYPM010000040.1, forward strand.
TCCCCGCCTCATAGACTTCACCACTGCCGGAGAGGACGGCGGCGATAGTCGAGAGGATCTGCGCACCGGTGGCCTTGCCCTCCTGGCCGGTAACATGGTTTTTGGTGATATGGGCAACTTCGTGGGCGAGCACCGAGACCAGCTGTGCTTCATTGCTCACATAGTTGAGCAGGCCGCGATTAACATAGACATAGTTGCCGCGGGTGGCAAAAGCATTCAGGTCTGGAGAGTCGAGCAGGGTAAAGGTAAATTTTTCGCCGGCCATCTCCGACTGGGCGACAATCTCATTGCCGAGTTTTTTGATATAGGCATCGAGCTCTGGATCGTCGTAGATAGGGGTGGATTGCAGCACCTCCTTATAGATATCTTCGCCGCTGGTTTTTGCCGCCAGTTGCACGGGCATTAGCAGGGCTATACAGGTGCAAGCCCATAGGGTGGGACGAAAATTCACAAACAAAAATCTCATCAGGCTTCCCTTCACTTTGACTTTTCAATGCTAAAAAATTGCTTAAGCTGTTTTCCCAGGCTGCTGCAGGCATCTTTTTTAACCGGTGTTAATAGTGGAATAGGTGCCACGGCGCCAATCAAATACGAGGTGCCCGCAGAGTCTACCCGCAGTCGGCCCTTTTCACTAAAGTCATTGAGATCCCAGACGATGGCTTCATAGATAGAACTTTTTTCCCACTGGGCATAGCCAAAACAGCCACCGCCGCCCGGCCCTATGGCACAGCTGATCGAGCCGCCCTGGTTGTGGGTTTGGGTTGAGCCGTCAAGCCATACCAGGTAGCGAACCCCCTGGCGGTCGACCTGGTTTTTAATATCCGAATCCTGCATCAGGCGGGTTAGGCGCTTAAGGCCTTTGGGCGCCGTGCGCGGTTCAAACCAGGGATATATAGCGTCGATAAACTGTTGTTCTGGCATAACGCTAATATCCGCGCCTTTCATTCTGCTGGCAACACAGCTGATAAATTCCCGATCAGTATCGTAATGCCCCGCATCCCTGCGTCCGAGGATGACCACAGATTCATTGCTGTTAAGTTCCATAACACTGTTGTTTGGACGGTATTCATCAATACTGGTGGTGGCGCCACAGCCCGCAAGGAAACCGGCTGTTAAAAGAAGCAGGCAGGTTTTGTTCATTGTTCAGCCCCCAGCTCTCGCTCGCGCAGCATCCAGTTATAGATGCTTGGAATACGGTAGAAGTCGAGGAGTAATTTGGCGCCGGCATCGCGCAGGGCGATCACCGTTGCTTCTTCGATGGCATTGGTTTTCGACAGCATAAATGAGTCCGGTGTCTTGCCGTAGGCAGGCATAAACCAGCTGTCTATCTGGTCTCCCTTGCTGTTTTCAATATCCAGGCTGTACTTGATCCACACTTCATAGACATTCAGGTAGGTATCTGAAGGTGTCGAGACCTGGACTTCCTGCACTGATGGCGTGATAACCAGGGCATTCTCCAAGCTCACCTGGTCTCTGGAGGAGAGGATTTCTATATTGTTAAACAGCCCCTTAAAGGCGTTGCTGAGCATATTGGTCTGGGCGGAGCCAATATCGATACTGGTGTTTTTATTGGGTGTTGCCACATAGTCCCTGAATTCCTCGTCGAAAATAATCGAGGCACTGACCGCCTTGGGCTTTGAGACAACCGTTGGAAATTGTCGCTCGGCCACCTGGACCTGCGCCGATGAGCTGCAGCCGGTAATGGCTAGCAGGGTAAAAACGCTGGCAATAAGCTGTATTTTAGTTATCTGCATAATTCTGATTCCTTTAATTAAGGCTGTTAAGGCCAATAAAGGTTCCCCCATTGTTATAGCTTAGTTCACGCATCAGGGCGGCGAACCTGATTGCCGAGGCGCTGGGTGTCCCGCCCCTTGGGAAATGCACGGGAAATCCGATGGCGTGAATGCGCACCAGTCGGTCTGCGCCACGATGGGCCTGGTTCAGGTTGTCGATAGCTTTGACTATATTGCGAATCGAGCGCCCCTGGAAGTCGTCGCCCAAGGTGTAGATACTGATCTTGCGGTTGGCTTTGTAGAAAGTCTGGATCGCCGCATTAATCCCTTCAACCGGACTGGAGTTACTAAAGGGTGCCCAGGTATTTAAGGTGGTGACGATGGTTTTACGCATCTCCGGGCTATCCGGTATCCAGCGGCCGCGGTAGGCTGAAAACATATACTGGCCCATATCGTTGAGTACCTGCAGGCCTTTTACATCCGGGTAGATATCGAGAATATTGATCATCTCTTTTTTGACTTTTTCCCAGGCGGCCACCTGCATACTGCCGGAGGTGTCGATCACAAAAATAATATAGTCGCTGTCGACCGGGATACCGCCGATCAGTTTATTCTGCTGTTTAAACTCGGGCCCCAGCAGGCGCTCCATCTCTTCACTGAGAACCTGCATCACCAGTTGCAACTGTTCTTTTTCGCGGGCCTGTGACTGGGATATCTGCTGCGACTGTTTTTCGACACTGGCCAGTTTGGCTTTGAGTCGCGCTACCCGCTCGGTGAGTTCAGAGAGTTGCTGTTTACGGGATTTCAGCTGTTCGTTGAGAACCACGGATTCTCCACGCACATCAAACAGCTGCTCCTGATACTCTTTTACTGTAGCGCGCAGTTTATTTTCCGCCGCTTCAAGGGCTGCCGGATCGCCGACCCGGGCTATAACCAATAAGAGGACAATAGCGCCAAAGCCACAGCTGATAACATCCAGAAATGAGATGCTGGCTTCCTGGGATGTGCGGCGTTGGCGTTTCATGGCCAGTCTCGCGAGGGGGCAATAAAGGCGCCCTGTGTATTCAGGGCCAGCTGCCAGAACAGTGCGGCGGCCTCCGGATCACCCTCCATGGGGAACAGGATGGTGTTGACTGGAATACCCCGCGGCAGGCTGTTGATAGCAGCGGAGAAGAAGTCCCGTCGCTGGCGACCGCTGACCATATATTTTTTCGGTGGCTCGACACCCTGGGTTGGCAGGCCATCGGTCAGTAGAAAAAGATTGTCCGGTTTGTTTTCAAAGTCGTTAACAGCGGCGATGGCGTTAACCAGGCTGTTGCCATTGCCCGGTGAATAATTGCGCAGGCCCTCTACCGCTTTTTCCAGTGCCAGGGAGTCTGCGGCATCCAGCCATTCCCCTTTAGTGCCTATAACTGCCGGCTGAGCCCCGGTATTAAAGATATAGACCTGGAAGCGGCTGCTGGGAGGCAGTTGTGCCAATAACCATTCCACGGTGCGCATGGTCCAGACCCATTTCGGCGACTGCTTTTTCTGGCTGTCATCCATATTGCGCCGCCGCACTGCGTTGACTACGGTGTCGGCGAGCATACTTGCCGAGCCATCAACCAGAATCATTACTCGCTCGCCGCCGAGTTTGAGGCCGGTCAGGTACTGGCGATTGCCGTCGCCAAGAAATTCGCGCACCTTGTCGCCAAATTCCACCTCTTCCATCTGCGCGGTCTCTTTTTCCAGCTGCTCCACTTGACGGCGCAGTTTGGCAATATCGTCTTCAGGATCGGACTGAATACTTTTTTCCTGTTCCTGCAGATCGGTAATCACTCGCTCAGAGGCGCCCTGCGCTGTGACCAGCTGGAGCTGCAATGCCTCGAGGCTGTTGAGAAGTTCGACTTTTTCTCGCTCGGCCTGGCGAATATCCTCTTGCAGCAGATCCACTTCCGAGGCCAGTCTTGGGTCGGGTAGTTCAATTTCGGTGGCGTTGTGGCGGAGGATTAAAAACAGCAGGGTTACCGCGCCAAAGCCGCAGGCCATAATATCCAGGAAAGAGAGACTAAAGGCGATATTGCGGCGCTTCTTAGCCATTGCAGACCTCGATCAGCAACAGTTGATAGTCGCCGATAAATATTTTTCCGCCGGGCTGGGCAGTCTCTGGCAATTCTATGCTGATGGCACTGTCGCGATGGAGAATATTGAGGCCCTGTTTGTTTATCGACATAACCAGTGCGGCGCCGCTATCAACCAGCTGGGTGATATTGAGGCGCTTGCCATCCATAGCAATACTCAATGGTTCATCGAGAGGCCAGGCTTTCCCCTGATAGAGCAGATGGGTTGCCGGGGCAGGGGGTGCTGTATCTGTACTGCGCCTGCCGCTGTTGACCAGAAGCTCCTGGATCGAGGTGATTCGATGGAGGCTTGCGCTCTTTTCCATAAGAGGTTGATGATAGTTGAGACAGTTATCAACCCCCTGGGTCTCGTTGAGCTCTCGGGCGGCACTAAACCCTGAGTGCACAGCGGAGATCAGTTTTGTGTTGTGGGAAAAGGTGATATCTGTGGCTGCGGTTTTGTTGATCAGTCTGTTCAGGCTATCGAGGCGATTTGCTAAAAGCAGTTCGATATCTTTTTTGCGCAGCAGTAACTGCAGGTCGCCACGGGGTGAGGCGATACTCAGGTCGCATTCAGCCAGCCCGCCAATACGTCTGGTGAGTGCGGGTAGCTGATCATAAATCGCCTGTTCGCCCTCAGAGGTATGCAGTGGATCATAGCGATGATTCTTAATGGCTAAGTCTCGGATATAGCTGGCCAGGGTATTGTGAATATGGCTGGCACCTATATCCGGAATCACCTGATGGGCTTTAATGCGCAAATTGCTGCCCTCAAAACTGACTTGGCTGACGACCATCTGGTGCATCTGCAAGTCCACATATAGTGTCTGCTTTTCTGAGTCTTTATTTCCTTTAATAGAGTCTCCGAGATACAGGCAGTCGGCCAGACTGCTGTCGATAATCGCTACTATGCTGGTTTTTAGGGCATCGATTAGGCCCAGTAGCAGAGACAGCTGTTGATCGTCAAAAGTGCTCGGGACACTGAGGATTAGCTGTTCTGGTGAGCCGGCTTTGGCCAGCAGACTCTGCAGCTGAGCAAAGGCAATATCTGCATGGTGGCGAGCCCAGTGCTGATCGCCGGGCAGCTGTGCCTGGTTGAGTTGTCGCCAGTAATCCCGATAGATATTCTGGGGCTGTAACCAGGCCTGCTGTTGCGCTGCAAGGCCGGTGATTATGCCCTGTTCGGTATGCAGGGCATATCCAGGTTCGCAGAATAGCTCGCCGTCCTGGGTTTTAATCAGTAGCGCCTGGTCATTGAGTTCGAGAACAGCAGTGCTCATGGTTTATTTCGCTTTTAAAAATCGCAGCAGGTTGTTCTCACAGTAGGCGTGGGAATCCAGTACCAGGCGCTCCTGGATAAGCTGTAGCTGATGCATAAAGAACATCACTACCATGCTGATCAGCAGGGCGATAAACGTAGAGTTAAAGGCCACCCCGAGACTGCTGGTAACCCCGGCAATATTGCCCTGCATGGCTTCATGAGCCTGGCCCAGTGCGGCGCCTATACCGCGCACGGTGCCGATAAAGCCGATGGAGGGTATAGCCCAGGTGATATAGCGAACCATGGATAACTCTGAATCGAGTCGATCGTTTTCATTGCTGCAGACGGTATTTACCGCATCGGTTGCCGACTGGACACTGTCGGTCACCTGAAAGCGGGTAAGGGCGGTTTGCAGGGCGCGGGGCAAGAGCATTGGACGCTGGTCATCTGGCAGTGACTGCAGTGGCCTGGCCAGTTGGCTGGCATCTTCTGGCAATACCCTGGACCCCTCGGTTATGGAGATCAGCGGTGTGCTGAACATCTTTTGTTCGCGGAGGGCGCTGCGGGTTTTGTAACCCATAATGGCCAGGGCCCAGAACATCAGGATAAAACAGGCTTCCTGCTCGAAGTCTTTAATCACAATAAAGAATGAGCGCGGTACCTCATAGTCTTCACCGGCGGCGGCCATTTCCGCGTGCTGGCGAATGGTACTCTCGGCGTTGGGGCGCACCACGGTGACAAATATTGCGTGGACAACAATAACCGCGAGTAGCAGAGCGATTAACTGGAAGAACATCTCATTGGTATGACTTTTCATTTGAGTATTCCTAAGTCTGTAAAAAAAGAGCTTGTTAAATATCCGATGGAAGAGGAACCGGGAAGTCTTCGGAGATCTCTTCGCTGGGTTTAAAATCGTCGGCTTTAAAATCCTCAGAAGACTCCGGCTGTTCTTCAGCCTGATCCCCCTGACTGTTATTTTCCGGCAATGATTCGGTCGGCTTTTCTACTGTCTCTGCTGACCAGACAGGCGCTGAAAAAAAGACTGTCGCCAGGATTGGCAGTGCCAGCCAAAAGCTGCAAATTCTGTTTTGATTTTTGCTGCAACCGATCATAGATCACTTCCGGGTTTGTCTACATAGCGGGCAATTCTAAAGCCCAGGTCAATACGTCCGTCGCTACCCGAATCCCGATAGCTAAGGCGCAGTTCGGTGCGCGAGGCAAGGGCCCAGCTGGCGCCGCGAATCACATGTTTGTTGCCCTGATCCGGGCCGCGGGGATCCACTTGCGGTTCGCCGCGCTGCGGGCGTATATCAAAATAGTCATTGACCCACTCGGCCACATTGCCGCTCATCTCATAGAGACCTTTGCTATTTGGTTTAAAACTGCCGACCACTGCCGACACTGGGTACTGGTCATTGTAGTTGGGCAGGGTAAAGCTGATAAAGCCCCTGGCACTTTGGTCTGCATAGTTATCGGTGATCTCCAGGGGCGGATAGAGATCGTTGCCCCAGGGGAAGATACGGCTTTTTGACTGCTGGTCAATTTTTGCCGCCCAGGCCCATTCCGCCTCGGTGGGCATCCGATAGCCATGGGCATCCCAGTTAAAGCCGACAACGCGACCCTGCTCAATATTGTAGAACGGTGGCAGCCCCTCTCTGTTGCTCAACCAGTTGCAGAACAGCGCAGCGTCTTGCCAGCTGACCCGGCTAACCGGCTGGTCGTTCATATCCAGGGTCTGCCCTTTGATTGCTGTCGAGCTGTGTTGGTCTTTCCAGCGCCGATACTGTGCGTTGGTGGTTTCATGGGTGGCCAGGTAAAAGGGACGTTTAAGGGCCACTGAACGCTCCGCTTCATTGGCTCGCCTGCCCGGCTGTCGCCGCGGTGCACCGAGCATAAACTGCTGGTCGGGACGGAACAGTTTTAACCCTATGCCCACTGAGCTTTGCACGGCGGGAGGCCGCGATGCCCAGTAGGCCTGCTCCAGGGTCAGTAACTTAACGCTCAGTGCCTGCTGGTGTCCGGGCCTTGGGGTAACCGTCATCGATTTGGTCTGGTAGCCGGGTTTCTCAACGCTGATACTGTGTGGCTTGGCATTCAGGGAGAGGGTCTGGCTGCCGCGACCCTGGTTATTACCATCCACCTTAATGGTTGCATCCGCGGGGCTTACCCTTAGCTGGACTGTGCCTATATTGGGGGTCAGGTCGACGCTCAGGCCGGCCTGCTGCTCTGGTTTTACGGCAATTGATCTGGTGGCTTTCAGGTAGCCCTCCAGAAACAGTT
>JBMYPM010000041.1:0-9036 GCA_049600275.1 Porticoccaceae bacterium
CAATTCCCAGCCTGGTGCCAAATATTGTGGCTGATTATTTTCATAAAACAGAGTGCTTCTGTTTTGAAAACCAGCCACTGGCAGCCGGCGAAGAAGTGGATATGAAGCTAGTATTTATAATCGATCCGGATTTGCCGGAGGGTGTTAAAAATTTGACGCTGTCCTACACGATATTCGATATCACAGACAGCGCCACGGATTTGGTATCACAGTTACAGTAGTTTCCAGACAGCTGGAAATATTATTTGGAGAAAAAAGATGTCAACAGAAAGCAGTTATTACGTACCAGAGCAGAGCAAACTGCCGATTATCACTGCCACCGGCATGGGCATAATGGCATTCGGTGCCGCGTCCTGGATGCTGGGTGATGGAAGCTGGATCTTCCTTATCGGTACCCTGATTACCATTGGCGTAATGTACAAGTGGTGGAGCATTGTTATCGATGAAAACATGCGCGGCCTGGCCAACGACCAGCTCAAGTACTCCTATGTTCTGGGTATGAAGTGGTTTATTTTCTCGGAAGTGATGTTCTTTGCTGCTTTCTTCGGCGCACTGTACTACGTGCGTGTTCTGTCCAATGCCTGGTTGGGCGGTGAGGCCGCGGTCGGGTACTTCTCCGATGTGCCAACCGATGCATCTGTTGCTAACAATGAACTTCTGTGGCCCGGCTATCAAACTGACTGGCCGGTAATGGTTACTCCAGACCAGGCTGCGAATGGCGCCAATGCAACGTTTAAGGGTCCGGACCAGGCGATGAGCTTCCCCGGCTGGGCAAATATCTTTAAGTGGCTGCCACTGTGGAACACAGTAATCCTTCTGTCATCCAGTGTTACTGTCCATATTGCCCACACGGGCCTGAAGAATGATGACCGCAAGAAGTTTGTTACCTGGCTGGGTATCACTGTTCTGTTGGGCCTGATTTTCCTAGTACTGCAGGCGGAAGAATATATCGAAGCCTACCAGCATATGGGGCTGACTCTTGAGTCCGGTATCTACGGCACAACCTTCTTCCTGCTAACCGGCTTCCACGGTGCACACGTAACCCTGGGAACCGTTATGCTGCTGGTCTCTTTCCTGCGCTCACTGAAGGGTCACTTCAACAGCGGGGACCAGTTTGGATTTGAAGCGGCTTCCTGGTACTGGCACTTTGTCGATGTGGTCTGGGTAGGTCTGTTTGTCGTTGTCTACGTATTCGACTAACAGTGCTGGCTAGTCCAAACCCTGGGTGATCAGGGTTAAATAGATACAATGCAAAACGGCCAGACAGTAGTCTGGCCGTTTTTATTTAAGGGATGCTTTTACAGAAGGTGCGGTTTATTCAATCGCGGCTGGCGCGGCGTTCTCAGGGTGAAGCTGCTTGTCCCAGGGTGCCTGGCTTTTGATCTGGCCGGTGTAGGCGCCGTATATAATGGTAACCAGAAGCAGCACCGCCAGGGTGACGCGAATGCCCAAGGCATAGAGAAGACGTTTTTTATTATTGCTGCCAAGGTCTTTGACCAGGAAATTCAGGCCGCCAAAAAGGCTGGCAACAACGCCGATAAGTAATAAGACAATAATGGTCTTTAAAAGCATGACAAACTCCAAAACTGAAAACAGAATTTAAACACAAATGACAGATCAGCCACAGTTAACAGCAAATAAATTTAGCTGGCAGCCCAATGCCCGGCTGCTGCTGTTCGCCGGGCTGATGATGCCGCTGTTGATTAGCCTAGGCTATTGGCAGCTGGATCGCGCCGACGAAAAGCGCCGGATACTGGCTGAGTTTGTCGGCAACCAACAGTCGGCCCCGGCGACATTGGCAGAACTGGACGGCGATAGCAATTTACAGTACCGATCCTTGCAGCTACGCGGCAAATTGGATGCAACGCGGCGCCTTTTGCTGGATAATCGCGTCCGCAACGGCCGGCCCGGTTACGAGGTCTTCGAAGTGCTGTCACCCCTCGCCGGCAGCCAGAAGATACTGGTTAACCGCGGCTGGGTTCAGGCATCACTGGATCGCAACGAGCTGCCTGAGATCGCTCCGATAACTGGCGAAGTGCGCCTTAGCGGCTCGCTCTATCAAGTGCTGCAGGGCGGCTTACAGCTCGATGACGGCATTGATGCTGTCACCAGCTGGCCGGCAAGAGTTGGATGGGTTTCGGCAGTGCGTGCCGAAGAGCTCTTCGGCGAGGAATTTTTCGCCTATCAGCTGCGCTTGGACAGCGACTCGCCGGGCGCGCTACAGACTGGCTGGCCAACGGTGGCGGTGCAGCCGGAGAAACATACAGCCTACGCTGTGCAGTGGTTTGTAATGGCTCTGGTGTTATTGATAATGACCCTCAATGCCAACTCCAATATGGCTGCATGGTTAAAATACAAAATGGGAAATCGCTAATGAGTGAACAACCTTTAAACAGTAATAGCTCTGGCAGTAACAGCCCGCGCAATAAGGGAATGCAGATCCAGATCTGGATTATGTTGATTATGGTCGGCAGCGTTATGTTGGCCGGTACGTTGATGGTGCCAAATACTGAAGAAGAGCGTCAGCGCATGATGGAACTGCTCGGTACAACCAACCAGGGCACCCTGATCAAGCCGGCAATCGACATTAGCAGCGCCCTGGACGAAGAGACCGCCAGCTCCCTGAAGTGGAAGATACTGGTGGCCGGCGGGCAGAGCTGTGATGATAGCTGCCAGCAAGTAATTCTCGACACCCGCCAGATTCATATTCTTATGGGCAAGCTGGTGCGTCGTGCAGAACGCGTCTATATCGCAGATCCCGAGCAGCTCGATGACAGGCAATACGATCAGCTGGCGCTGGCCAACCCGCACCTGAATATTCAGCGCAGCGGCACGACTGAGCTGGGTACACTGCTGGCCAAAAGCTCTATGGACTGGGATCTCAGCGATACCCGCTATATGGTGGTAACGCCGGACAATGATGCGATTCTCTACTACACACAAGACGATGATGTTATGGGGTTGCTGGACGATCTAAAGCACCTGCTAAAGTATTCACCGGATCGCTCAAAAGCCGAATAACTGGAGTGCAGCACTATGCCGCAAACTGAAACACAAATAACAGGCGTGAGCTGGCGCGACTATCTCGAACTGTGCAAGCCAAACGTCGTTGCGCTGATGATACTCACCTCATTGATCGGCATGCTCTTAGCCACAGATCAAATGGTACCGCTGGATATACTCGTATTGGGCAACCTGGGTATTGCCCTCTGTGCCGGATCCGCAGCAGCAGTCAATCATATAGTCGACCGCCAGATAGATGACAAAATGGCGCGCACCCACAACCGACCTGTAGCCCGGGGTCGAATCGAGCCCTATCAGGCGATCCTCTTTGCCCTGGCCACTGGCGTGGGGGGCATGGCGATACTGCTAATTTATATCAACCAGATAACTGCCTGGTTAACCCTTGCTTCCTCAATTGGCTATGCATTCGTCTACACCATGTATTTAAAGCGTGCCACGCCGCAGAATATTGTGATTGGCGGCCTTGCCGGTGCGGCCCCTCCCCTGCTGGGCTGGACAGCTGTCACCGGTGAGATACATTACAACGCCCTGCTGCTGGTGCTGATTATTTACGCCTGGACGCCGCCGCACTTTTGGGCCCTGGCGATTCACCGCAAGGATGACTACGCTAAAGCGGAAATCCCCATGCTGCCGGTAACCCATGGCGAGCAGTACACCAAGATCAATATTGTCCTCTACACATTGTTGCTGATTATTATCACCGTACTGCCATTTTTAACCGGTATGTTTGGCTGGCTCTACCTTAGCGGCGCCCTGCTGCTGGGTGCCGGCTTTCTCTACTGGTCGCTGGTTATGCTGCTGGGCGAGGATGACCAATCCGGCATGAAAACCTTTAAGTATTCCATCACCTACCTGATGGTGCTGTTTTGTATTATGTTGCTCGACCACTACCTGGTTGAGACAGTAAGAATTATCTAGAATTTATTAAGAGCTCTTAGGGAGATTAGGCAATGAAGCAACAGGCGAGAATTAAACTGACCGTGGTCGCTGTACTCGGTTTTATTGTGCTGGTTACCCTTGGGTTTATCTGGCGTATGAGCCAGCCAGTGCAGATGTCTGCTGAAGAGTTGCGGATTAACGGCGCCATAGAGCTGAGTACCCCAAGAGTATTTAGCGACTTTGAGCTGGTTGATCATCGTGGCGCGCCCTTCCGTCTCGAAAACCTTCAGGACAAATGGAGCATCGTGTTTTTTGGTTTTACCAACTGCCCGGATATCTGCCCTACCACCATGGCAACGCTTGCGGAGATGTATGCAGATCTCGGTGAATCGGAAAAAGAACAATTACAGGTAGTGATGATCTCTCTCGACCCAGAGCGAGATACGGTAGAGAAAATGGCCGCGTATGTGCCCTACTTTAATGAAGATTTTATCGGTGTTACCGGCGATCCCAACTTTATCCTGCGCCTGACCACCCAACTGAATATTGCCTACACCCAGGTGCCCCTCGGCGAGGATAACTACACCGTTGATCACAGCACACAGCTGGTACTGATCAACCCAAAGGGCCACTACCATGGCTTCTTTAAAGCGCCCCATGCCGAAGTTGGCCTGCGCCAGACCTGGCGGTCAATAAGCAACAGCTTTGGCTGGTAGCCAGAGAAGCCGCTAAGCTTTCTGCCGGAACAGCAGCGAGAGCATAAACAGCAGCGCCGCGCAGACCACAACTGATGGCCCTGCCGGGGTATCTGCATGCCAGGACATGCCGAGCCCCATCACCACGGTCAGCATGGCAATAGCGCTGGCAGTGACAGCCATTTTCTCTGGTGTATTACTGATCCTTCTCGCCGTTGCCGCAGGAATAATCAGCAGTGCCGTTATCAGCAGAACGCCGACAATCTTCATGGCAATTGCAATTACCAGTGCAGTAATCAGCATCAGGGCGGTGCGCACAGCGGAAACCCTGACCCCTTCCACCGCCGCCAGATCCGCATGAACGGTAATATTGATCAGTGGTTTCCACAGCAATACCAGCAGCGCCAGAACCGTGCCCGCCACCCCGTAAATAATCCAGAGATCACTGAGCGTAACTGAGAGCAGATCGCCAAACAGCAGCGACATCAGGTCAACCCGCACATCGGGAAGCAGCGAGATAAGCACAAGACCAGTAGCCAGCGCCGAATGGGAGAGAATGCCCAGTAAGGTGTCAAGGGAGAGAATCCCGCGCTGTTCCAGATAGACCAGCCCCAGTGCCATCATCAGAGGGATGGCCGCCACCGTAATGCTCAGGTTTATATTCAGCAGTACACCAATGGAGATGCCGAGCAGCGCCGAATGCGCTAGGGTATCGCCAAAATAGGCCATGCGCCGCCATACCACAAAGCAGCCCAGTGGTCCGGCAACCAGCGCCACACCGAGACCGGCGAGCAGGGCGTGCAACAGGAAATCAATCATGTTTGCAGCCCTCCCCGTGCTGGTGGACACCCTGGTTATCCAGAACCTCACCGTGAATGCTGTGCTGATGATCGTGTTGATGGGCATAAATAGCTGTGGTCTGGCCAAAAATATCAATATATGCCGGATCCTGAATAACCTGTTCCGGGTGGCCCTGGCAGCAGATATGCTGGTTGAGGCAAATAACCTTATCCGTGGCCGACATCACCAGGTGCAGATCGTGGGAGACCATTAAAATCCCGCAGTTAAGGGATTTGCTTAGATCGCCAATCATTTTATAAAGCGCATTCTGGCCAGTCACATCAACACCCTGAACCGGCTCGTCGAGCACCAGGAAATTAGGCTCGCGCAAAATTGCCCGGGCCAGTAGGGCCCTCTGTAGCTCGCCGCCAGACAGGTTCTGGATCGGTGTCTTGGCCAAGTGACTGATACCAACCATTTCCAGCGCCCTGTGGCAGTCTCTATGGGAGGTATTTGCCAGCTGCAGGAAGCGACAGGTAGAAATTGGCAGGCTCGGGTCAATGCTGATCTTTTGTGGCATATAACCGATCTTCAGCTGTGGCGCAGGGTTAACTGAGCCGCTGTCTGGGCTGGTAAGACCGAGAATAAGCTTTACCAGAGTCGATTTTCCGGCCCCATTAGGACCGATCAATGTGGTAATCTCTCCCTGCATCAGCTGCATGGAAATATTCTGCAGAACAGGGCGCTCGGCAAAGGCCTTGCTGACCTTATCCAGGGTGATCAACGGGCTATTCATGATCCTTTTCCTGGTTTTCGCTGCAGTTAGGGCAGAGGCCAAAAAGCTCAAGAGACTGGTCCTGCAAGGTAAAATTGGCTTTTTCACTGGCTTTTTTAAGCAGGTCATTAATGCTGCTGTGGGCTACTTCAGCGGCACTGCCGCAAGAGTTACAGATAAGAAACAGATTGCTGTGATCACTGCCTGGGAAAGGGCAGCCGATATAGGCATTGAGCGAAGCAATACGGTGTATCAGGCCAACCTTGAGCAAAAACTCAACCGCCCGATAGATTGTCGGCGGGGCAATTGGTTTCCCGGAGAGTTTGGCCAGCTGGTCCTGGAGCTGGTAAGCCCCCATTGGCCGGTGACTTTGCCATAGCAGGCGAAGAACAGACTCGCGAGTTGGGGTTAGGCGCAGGTTCTGCGCATCGCAGAGTTCGTTGGCACGAGCCAGTGCAGCGTTGATACAGCGCCTATGGTCATGGGGTTGATGGACTAGTTTGGCATTGGTCAGCATAAAATTATCTATATAAAGTTAGTTTTAATGCTCGTTACCAGGTTTGCAGCAACTACAGTCTGGTATAATTATTGTTAAGTTATAACATATCACTAATAAAAAAATATAGCTTCATATCCCAAGCTTGAATGGAAGGAATAATCTTGTCAACAGTTAAAAAGATACAATATAACGTTATTTTTCTGCTTATGGCTGTGGCGCTGTTTGCCAGCACTTTGCCAGTTGTTGCTGATAATAGCACTGAAGCTAAACCAGCTAAACAAAAGCCATTGATTATCACCACAATCAAACCGCTGGCGATTATTGCCAAATCGGCTGTGGGCGATCAGGCCAGGGTTGAATATCTCCAGAATGCGGCGCAGTCAGCCCATGATGTGACCCTGCCGGTCTCGGCAATGATAAAAGTTGAACAGGCAAAGCTGGTTATCTGGATTGGCGAGGGGTTTGAAGGGCGCATTGGCAAGTCGATGGCACTGTTGCCAGAGGCCAAGCGGATTACGGTAATGGACCTGGATATGTTGCCAGCGGAAGACAAAACCGGGAATCTGGGCACATTAGATAAGCAGGCTGTGGAAAATACAGATGGCCACCATAAGAATTTTAAGTTTGATCCCCATATCTGGCTAAATCCCGCCAATGGCAATATCCTGGCGGCTGTAATCCAGGCGCGCCTCGGCCTGCCTCGCACCGCGATAATAAGTGATGCCCTGGTAGAGCAGCTCAGAGGAGAGCTGGAACCGATCAAAGATAGAAATTATCTCACTCACCACGATGCCTATGCCCATTTCTCATCGGCATTTGATCTCAGCAGGGGAGTTTCAATACGCGATGCCAGCGGTGCAAGCCAGGGAGCCAAAAGCCAGTACAGGCTTCGCCAAAAGGCTAAAGCGACAAATGCCGGCTGTATTTTAATTGAGCCTCAATATGACGAAAAAGACGCGCGAATAATAGCTCGGGAGCTGGAACTGCCGCTGAAGAGTGTCGATTCCCAAGGATTTGGCCAGCCATTAAGTGCGGATGGTTACAGCGAATTTATGTCTGGGCTGGTGTCGCAATTTAAGGCCTGTTTCGAGTAAATCGTGTATCCTGACAGACACAATTTACCCTTACATGACAAACGGATCCTAATAAATCCCAATCAATATTATGGAAAATATGGACACTAAAACCCCGCTGATTCTCGTTGATGGATCCTCCTACCTGTACCGCGCCTTCCATGCATTGCCACCGCTCACCAATAGCAAAGGTGTGCCCACCGGCGCTGTAAAAGGTGTAATCAATATGATGCGGCGCATGCAAAAGGACTATCCGCAGAGCACGGTGGTGGTTGTCTTCGATGCCAAGGGCAAAACCTTTCGCGATGAGATTTTCAGTGAATACAAGGCGCATCGCCCGCCGATGCCGGATGACCTGCGTGTCCAGATAGAACCGATACACAACATTATTAAAGCCATGGGCTTGCCGATGTTAATTATTGATGGGGTTGAAGCCGATGATGTTATTGGTACCCTGGCAGTACAGGCCACGGTAGCCGAACAGCCGGTAATTATCTCCACTGGCGACAAGGATATTGCCCAGCTGGTCAATGAACATATCACCCTGATCAACACCATGAACAACTCGGTTCTCGATAGGGAAGGGGTGATCGAGAAGTTTGGTATACCGCCGGAATTGATTATCGACTATCTCGCGCTACTGGGTGATAAGTCAGACAATATTCCCGGTGTCCCGGGGGTCGGTGAAAAAACAGCACTGGGCTTGCTGCAGGGAATAGGGGGGCTGGATGATATATATGCACGGCTGGATGAGGTTGCAGGCCTTGCATTTCGCGGCGCTAAAACCATGTCGCCAAAGCTTGAAGAGCATAAAGAACTCGCCTATCTCTCCTATCTGCTGGCAACCATCAAGACTGATGTGGAAATGCCGGTTCATCTCAATGAATTGAAAAATGGCCAGCCAGACCAGGCCCAGCTATTGAGTTTATTCCGTGAAATGGAATTTAAAACCTGGATAGAAGAAGCCCAGGCAGCGCCGAGTGAAAGCAACTCGCAGGGGACTTCGGATGAGGGCGTCAAACAGCCTGTAGAGCAGGCCTCAACGACAGCTGAAGAGGTAAAACAAGAGATCAGCAAAGACTACCAGGTGGTTTTAACCGAAGCCGATTTTAATCGCTGGATAGACAAGCTCAAAGGTACCGAGCTTGTAGCTGTGGATACAGAGACAACCAGCCTCGATTATATGCGCGCGCAACTGGTTGGAATCTCACTGGCCGTAGAGCCCGGCAAAGCCGCCTATATCCCTTTTGCCCACGATTACCTGGGAGCACCGGAACAGCTATCCCGGGATTTTGTACTGGAAAAAATCAA
>JBMYPM010000042.1:0-8946 GCA_049600275.1 Porticoccaceae bacterium
AGGCATCCACTGATACGTCCAATGGCGGAACAGGTATTCCCCTTATCTGGGGCACAGATGCTGTTCATGGCCATAACAATGTGATCGGTGCCACACTGTTTCCCCACAATATCGGCCTTGGCGCGGCAAACGATCCAGAGCTGCTGCGCAAAATTGGTGAAGTCACTGCCCGTGAAGTGGCCGTAACCGGTATTGACTGGGTTTTCGCCCCCACAGTTGCCGTTGTTAAAGACAACCGCTGGGGTCGCAGCTATGAGGGTTACAGTGACGATGCGGCGATTGTTCGCTCCTACGCTGGTGAAATTGTTACCGGTCTCCAGGGCAGTGGTGATGAATTGCGTACCAACCAGCAAAAAGTAATAGGTACAGCCAAGCACTTTATCGGTGATGGCGGCACCTTTGGTGGTGTTGACCAGGGCAATACAGTTCTTCCCCTGGAAGAATTAATTGAGAAGCACGGCCAGGGTTACCTCACTGCAATCGATGCCGGCGTACAGACCGTTATGGCTTCATTTAACAGCTGGAATGGCGACAAAATTCATGGCAACAAATATATGCTTACTGATGTCCTGAAAGGCCAGATGGGCTTTGACGGTTTTGTTGTCGGTGACTGGAACGGCCACGGCCAGGTTTCAGGTTGTGATGACGAGCAGTGTGCACAGTCAATTAACGCCGGTGTAGATATGATTATGGTGCCTCAGTCCTGGCTGCCATTCCTCAAGAACACCATTGCCCAGGTTAAGTCCGGTGAGATTCCCATGGCGCGTATCGACGATGCGGTAAGACGTATCCTGCGCGTTAAAATCCGTGCCGGGATCTTCGAAAAAGGCGCTCCTTCTACCCGTGAGCTCGCTGGCAAGACCGAGATTGTTGGTTCTGCCGAGCACCGTGCTGTCGCCCGTGAAGCGGTAAGAAAATCCCTGGTACTGCTTAAGAACAAGAATCAGTTGCTTCCCCTGAAAGGCGGCCAGCACATTGTTGTAGCTGGTGATGGCGCAGACAATATTGGCAAGCAGAATGGTGGTTGGACTATTACCTGGCAGGGCACTGAGAACGAAAACAGTGACTTCCCCGGTGCAACTTCCATCTATGCCGGCCTTGAACAGGCAGTCAATAATATTGGCGGAACTACCGAGCTCAGCGAAGATGGCAGCTTTGCCAAAAAGCCTGATGTGGCTGTGGTGGTCTTCGGTGAAGAGCCTTACGCTGAAGGTGTCGGTGATGTTATGTCGCTGATCTATAACAACGGCGTTAAGTCCGACCTGGCCCTGATCAAGTCCTTTAAAGAGCAGAATATTCCTGTCGTCGCGGTTTTCCTTACCGGTCGTCCGCTGTGGATGAATGCTGAGATCAATAACGCCGATGCATTTGTTGTCGCCTGGTTGCCGGGCACAGAGGGTGGCGGTGTTGCTGATGTCCTGGTTGCTGACAGCAAGGGCAAGCCACGTTACGACTTTACCGGTCGTCTCTCCTTTGACTGGCCGATGACCGAGCTGAATGCTGAAAATCATGAACTTCCAGTCACTGCCACACTGCTAAAAAGAGGCCAGGGCCTGAACTACGGTGCTGCGGAACTGGTTGCTGATAATCTCAATGAAAAACCAATGCTGGATAAGGCCAAGGTAGAGAACATTGTCTTTAGCGGCAGCCCGCGACCACCCTGGAAAACCTATGTGGGTGACGGCGGCAACTGGCAGAAACTGGTCAGTGGCAAGCAGACCAGCTCTAACTACGGTAAGTTGACGGTAACCACTGTCGATGGCGCTGTGCAGGAAGACTCACGTTATGTTGAGTGGACCGGTGGCAACGAGAGCCAGTTCTACTGGCAGTCTGATTCGCTGATGGATATTACGCCACTGCGTGACGAAGGTGCTGCCCTGGTTATGATCTTTAAAGTTGATAAGCGTCCTAAAGGTAAGGTTACCCTGCGTATGGACTGTGGATGGCCCTGTCGTGGTGAGCTGAATATAACCCGTATTCTACGTGCTCTTCCAGAAGGCCAGCCATTCCGTATTGGTGTACCGTTGACCTGCTTTGAAAAGGTCGGTGTTAATTTGACCCGAGTGAATTCTCCGTTTGTACTGGTCTCTTCAAAACCATTTGCCCTGACTATTTCTGATGTTCGCTTAACGGCGAAGATATCTGAAAAATCTCTGATCGGTTGTGGTTAATATCGATATTGGATTTGTTTAGTCGACTAGTGAATAACGCAGCCAGCCCTCAACGGGCTGGTTTGCGTTATGGCCAAAAAAAATTCACCTATAAGCTGAATTCCTCTGCGTAGCAAAAAAATATTGGCGCTGCTAATATCCTCACAAAATCCAGTGACGGGAAATCTTAAATGGCCAGTGGTCGAATCGTTGGGATCTATGTAGCGCCGATTAAAGACGCTGCAGTTATGGGTTACCAAAAAATCTCAGTGCGAGCCGGGAAGGGTATTGAAGGCGATCGCTACTTTTCCAATAGCGGCAAGAACAGATCCAACTATAAAGGCCAGCCCGATTGGGAGATCACCCTTATCGAAGCAGAGGTTATAGATGCTTTTAACCAGAGCACCGGCAATAAATTTCACCACAGCGATTTTCGCCGCAACCTGGTCACCCGGGATATTCGCCTTAACGACCTGGTTGGGAAAGAGTTTCGGATTGGCGATATCAGTTTCTATGGCGTACAACTCTGTGAACCCTGTGCCAAGCTGCAAAAAAGACTCGGGGTAAGGATTCTCCCGGACCTGGTTAACCAGGGTGGCCTGCGGGCACAGATTCGCAGCACTGGGGTGATTTCTATGGATCAGGCTATATCGGCAGGGGAAGACGCCTAAAAGGCTCAAATAGCCGTTTATTTGGCTTTCTGGTCGAGTTTAAAGAATCTTATTGTATTGGCCGAAGTAGCAGCTGCTATCTGCTCGCTGCTCTCCTCGCGACATTCTGCAATTCCCTCCACTACCCAGGGGAGAAATCCTGGCTCATTGCGTTTTCCCTTTGGAGGTTCGGGTAGATTTTTCGGCAGCAGGTAGGGTGCATCAGTTTCAACCATTAAACGCTCCAGGGGTATATTGCTGACCAGCTTTTGCAGCGCCTGTCCGCGCTTCTTATCGCAGATCCATCCAGTGATGCCAATATACATATCCAGGTCCAAATAGCCGAACAGGGCCTGTTTAGAGCCGGTAAAGCAATGTGTAACAGCATCGGCTAGATGATCGCGATAGGATTTAAGGATTTGCAGCTGCCGATCGGCAGCATCGCGCTCATGGAGAAATACCGGCAGCTGCAACTCAGCCGCCAGTTCAAGCTGCGCCTCAAAGGCCTTCTCCTGCTCAGCAGGGGTTGAGAAGTTGCGATTAAAATCCAGGCCCATCTCGCCAAGGGCGACCACCTCGGGCCGCGCTGCAAGATCCCGGATAATGCCAATAGACTCTGTATCAAGTGTACTTGCATCATGGGGATGAATACCGGCTGTTGCATAGAGCATCTCCGGAAAGGCCTCGGAATAGCGCTCGCAGAGTGCCAGCACAGCGCGGCTCTCGTCGATTGATGTGCCGGTTAAAACCAGCTTTTTAACCCCGGCCTGCCGGGCTCGTTCCAGTGTCTCTTCAATGTCACTGGCAAAGCGCGGATTGGATAAATTTACCCCTATATCAATCATTATTTATAAGCACCTGACAATTTAGAGCAGCCTGAGTTTTTCATCGCGCTGCAGCATAGGCGGGGTAAACCCCAATTTACGCGAGTAGATAATTGAGTACATAAGGATATTGCGCACATAGGAGCGAGTCTCACTGTAAGGGATCAGTTCGATCCAGATATCAAAGGGCAGTTTACCCGCGGATTTATCCAGCCACTGATCAACCCGGCGCGGGCCCGCATTATAGGCAGCGCTGGCGAGAATACGGTTGTTGTTATAGCGGTCGAGAAGAGTGCGGTAATACTGGCCGGCAATAGGTACATTGATCTCGGGGCTATGAAGCTGGCGCTTATTTTTATAGGGAATTTTATGTTTGCGCGCTGTGCCCTTGGCGGTTGCGGGCATCAGCTGCATCAGTCCCATAGCGCCAGCTGAAGAGGTCGCCAGCGGGTTAAATGCGCTCTCCTGGCGGGCCAGTGCCAGAAGTAAATAGTTGGCCAGCTCTGTTTTCTCCGCGGTCTGGTCAATAACCCCAGAGTAGGCGAGGGGGAAGCGAATCTCTATATCATCCCAGTACCTGGCCTTGCCGAGACTGGCGATAGCTTTATCGTACCACTGCCACTGGCTGGCAATAATGGCCGCCGCCAGCCAGTCCTGGTAGCTAAATTCACTGGTTGCCTGCAGCCACTCTCGATTGGCATCCAGGGCATCGCGGTGAAAAAATAACTCCCTGGCTCTCTGCATGGCCGGCTGCAGCTTGATGCTGGTTATACGCGCTTCGTCTATAGCCACCGGATTGTGATTGAGGCTGTACTCCTTTTCGAGTTTTTCGCTGGCCAGGAAGCCATAGAAATCCCGCTCCCGGGCAAGACTTGCGGTCATTTCCGGGAGTCGTGGGTCGCCTGTGGTAGACGCCTCTGCCTCCATGCTGCGAATGGCCCAATAGCGCCAGGCAGTCAGCTCCTTTTTAGCCTTCGGAAGGCGTTCTATCCACAGTTGGACCGCCAGCCAGTCCCGCTCTTTAAGCGCCTGGCGAATACGCCATTCGGTCAGAGTTCCATCAGTGGTCTGGTTGAGCAGTTGCAGATGATCGACAAAATAGGCGTCGGCAACATTGCTCAACTGTTCCCGATACAGACCTTTAATAATAGCGCTGACAACCTTGCTGCGGGCACTGTGGCTAAATTCGTGGGTCTGCTGGTAATGGCTCCAGGCCTTAAGGGCGGCATGGCTGTTTTTCCTGGCAAGGCGCACCAGTCCATGGGCAATAATACCCAGCTCATCTTCGCTGTGGCGATTAAATTCCTCGAACTGGCCAATCAGTTGCGGATTGCGATCGACATTGAAGTAGCGCCTGGCAAGGGCTTTGTAATTAGTGCTTTTAAGGTATCTCTGCAGGTACCTGGCGAGAATATACTGGTGATTGAGCAGTGCCTTGTTAAAGCGCTGCCATGCCAGGGGCTCGGTAATTTTCTTCTCGGTTACCAGCAGGCTAAATAATTTATCGCACTCTTTTGGCTGGGACTTGCCAATATTCCAGAGTCTTAGGGCAGATTTAAAAGCTGGCTCCCTGGCTTCGGCCTCAAGGCGATTAAGGCGGGCAAATTCGAACTGGCACTGTTGACCGGTGTTCGCCTCCGCCGGATTGTAGAACTCAATATAAGTGGTCCAGTATTTTCGTTTAACCAGATAGTCCAGCCATTTTTTGCGCAGGTGCCGGGCCTTTACCGTACCCGCATACTCACTCAAATAGCCGGCGATTTCAGCGCGTCTCGAGTAGCGTAAATCGGCGATTAAATCTGCGTATATAAGGTAGGGATAGAGAGGGTAGTCGTGCAGCTGCTGACGGTGTTTTTCAAGGCTTTTCCAGTGACTCTTGCGTATCAGCTCCAGCGCCTCGCCGTAAAGCTGTCGCTGTCGGTCGAGCTGGCTACTCTCCGGTTCCTGGATCCCCGGGCCGGATTCTGCCACCGCAGACCCAAAGGCCAGCGCCACCAGCAGGGCGAGCAGGCAGATGGGCATTCTCAGTGGGCAGATTGTGTTCGGGGTATTAATAGCGGCAGCCTTATTGACAATATCTCTGGGCAGCTAGCAGCCAGACTGAAATTAAAGGTTAATAACCAGAGTGTATAGCCACAGGATGGCAAGTTGGAAGCCCCTTTTTAAAAAGGGGCGTTTAATTGTGGAGGATTGTTATTCGCTCTCGCTGATTCTCACCGCGAGAACATCGCAGCTGGCACCATGGAGAACGCTATTACTGGTTGAGCCAAAGATCAGGGCCAGTCCATGGCGACCGTGGCTGCCGACAATTATCAGGTCGACTGACTCCTCGCGGGCCAGGCGGTGCATCTCCTTGGCTGGCTGGCCAAGTAAAACATACTGGTTCTCCTCGGCCACATTGAGCTGTTCGGCCATGCCTGCAAGCCTGGTTTTTGCCTGATCCTCAAGCTGAACCTGGACATCGGATAAATCCACTGGAATATCACCGCCGTAAGTGAAAGCTAATGGCTCGAGAATATGACAGACGGAAATTTTTATGTGACTGTCGGAAAAAAGAAACTTGACGCGGTCCACTACTTGCTGTGATTCTGGCGATAGATCAAGCCCGACCAACAGATGCTTATAACTGGACATAACAGCTCTCCTTCTATTTATGGGGGGTAATTGGCGGTTACTGGTTTGATATTAACTATTAATTCCTGACTCTAAGAGTAGTATGAAATGACCTGGTTGGTAATATTGTTTGGCGTTGCAGTTGTTGTCTCGCCACTGATGTGGTTCCGGCAGTCGCCGCGCCAGAAGCTGATTACCGAGCTGAGACGTGCAGCTAACAGTATGGGCCTGCAGGTTTCCCTGCATCGCCGCCCGGATGCCCGGGAAGATGAAACCCGCCTGGAGTGCGTCTGTTACCGTCTTGCCTGGCTGGATGACAGCTCTCGTCAGAACTGGGTGTTACACCGCCACAGCAAGCGTGGCTGGAAACCGGATAGCCCTGTGTTAAGCAGCGCTGGCTGGCTGTGGACCATTGCCGAAGCCGCACCTGAGTGGGCGGCAACACTGGAAGAAACCGTTGCCGATTTGCCTTCCGGGGCCAGTGCAATCGTTGCCAATAAAGCCGGTATTGGGATTATTTGGAATGAGCGGGACGATGCCGCTGATTTGGAAAAAGTCGCGCAGAATTTAAAAAAATTGCAACAAATTGCAAAGAAATTTGCCGATGAAGCTTGACCGAAGGGCGATCGAACACGTATATATGCGCACCTTAGAAAGTAATACCTGTACAAAACAGGTGAAAATATCTTCAGCATGGCCAACGATATGGTCAGCGAAATAGGGAAAAACAGCCTCCATGGGAAAATCACTAGTAATTGTTGAGTCACCTGCCAAAGCCAAAACGATCAATCGTTACCTGGGAGATGACTTCGTTGTTAAGTCCAGTGTCGGTCATGTTCGCGATCTGCCTACCGGCGGCAATCGCACTCCGTCTGATCCCAAAGAGCGCGCTCGACAGGCTGCCCTGACTCGCAAAATGTCCCCGGAGCAGAAGGTTGTTCACAAAGCGGCCAAAGCTAAGGCCCAGCTTATAAAGAGTATGGGTATAGATCCGGAAAATGACTGGAAGGCAGAATACGCAACATTGCCCGGCAAGGAAAAAGTCGTTGCCGAGTTAAAGAAGCTGGCCAAAAATGCCGACACCATCTACCTGGCAACGGATTTGGATCGCGAGGGGGAGGCAATTGCCTGGCATCTGCAAGAGGTTATCGGCGGTGAAGATGAGCGCTACAAGCGCGTAGTATTTAACGAAATTACCAAGAAGGCGATTCGCGAGGCCTTTGAAAAGCCTGGCATGCTCAATACCAACCGTGTTGATGCCCAGCAGGCTCGTCGCTTTCTCGATCGCGTGGTGGGCTTTATGGTCTCGCCACTGCTCTGGGAAAAAGTAGGCCGCGGCTTATCCGCCGGTCGTGTTCAATCTGTAGCCCTGAAAATGATTGTCGAGCGCGAGCGTGAAATTCGTGCCTTTGTCCCCGAGGAATACTGGACTGTTCACGCCGACCTTGAGGCCAGCGCCGATCGTGATGCGGATGTAGCAGATCAAAACAAGATTCGCTTTGAAGTGAAAAAGTATCTCGGCAAGACCTTTCGTCCGGTCAACAAAGCCGAAACTGATAATGCACTGGCGACACTGCAGGCCTCCGGTTACAGTGTTAGCAAGCGCGAAGACAAGCCGACCTCATCAAAACCATCTGCACCTTTTATCACTTCGACCCTTCAGCAGGCGGCGAGCACGCGACTGGGTTTTGGGGTAAAGAAAACCATGATGATGGCCCAGCGTCTCTATGAAGCTGGCTATATAACCTATATGCGAACCGACTCGACCAACCTCAGTGAGGATGCGGTCAACGCCTGTCGCGAATATATTAAAGTACGTCACGGCGATCGCTACCTGCCCGATGAGCCCAAGGTATACGGCAGCAAATCAGGTGCCCAGGAAGCTCACGAAGCAATCCGCCCATCCAATATTGATATTGCCCCGGGCAGTCTTGGCGATATGGAAGCTGATGCACGCAAGCTCTACCAGCTTATCTGGCAACAGTTTGTCGCCTGCCAGATGACACCGGCACAGTTTACAGCTACATCCATTACGGTTTCCGCCGGTGACTATGAGATGACCGCCAAGGGGCGAGTGACTCGTTTTGATGGCTACCTTGCAGTTATGCCAGCCAGCCGCAAAAATGACGATGACCGTGAACTGCCCGATTTGCAGAAGGGCGACCAGATGGATCTCCTGGTGCTGGTGCCACAGCAGCACTTTACCAAGCCGATTGCGCGCTTCTCTGAAGCCTCACTGGTTAAGGAGCTGGAAAAGCGCGGAATAGGTCGGCCCTCGACCTACGCAGCAATTATTTCCACCATTCAGGATCGCGGCTATGTGCGCATTGAGAACAAGCGTATTTTTGCCGAGAAGATCGGCGATATTGTTACCGACCGCCTGAGTGAAAACTTTAATGACCTGATGGACTATGGCTTTACCGCCACCATGGAAGAGCATCTCGATGAAATTGCCAGCGGCGAGCTAAAGTGGAAAGACCTGCTCAACCGTTTCTATCGCGACTTTAGCCAAAAGGTTGAAAGCGCAAAAGAAGCAGATGCTGGTATGCGTCCAAATGCGCCCACCGAGACCGATATAGCCTGTACCAAGTGCGGGCGCCCGATGATGATTCGCACGGCGGGCACCGGCGTATTTCTCGGTTGTTCAGGTTATGCACTGCCGCCTAAAGAGCGCTGCAAGCATACAATTAATCTTACCGCTGGTGATGA
>JBMYPM010000043.1:0-8875 GCA_049600275.1 Porticoccaceae bacterium
TTATTATCATCAGGAATTCCTCCCTGATCGCCTGATTGTATCCAAATTAACTCTGGTGACAAGGGGTATTACGGGTTTATTGCGGGTTTTTTACGGTTTATGCCCAGTTTGTTGCGACGCTGCCAGAGGCTCTTGCGACTAATGCCAAGTTTTTTAGCCAGGTCTGTCTCGCTCATATTATCCTGGTTCTCAAGTACAAACCTGGTGAAATAACCCTCTAGTGACAGATCGGCTGCGACTTCTGTGGGCTTTTTTGGCGTGTCGATAATCCGTCGCACCGAAACCATTATTTCATCGTGATCAAAGGGCTTGGAGATATAGTCCGCCGCCCCCTGGCGCATGATATCAACCGCCGAACGCAGATTTGCGTAGCTGGTCATAATCAATACCGGAACCGGCTTGGCCATTTGGATAAGGTCGGTGCCCAACTGTCCCGGCAGGCGCAGGTCGCTGATAATCAGGTCAAATGCGGAGAGGTCGAACAGTTCGCGGGCTGACTTAATACTCACTGCATCGCTGACCAAAAAATCATGGCGCTCAAGCAACTTGCGAAGGGAGCTGCGAATAATCTCTTCGTCTTCAACAATAAGAATATGGTTTTTGGAGCTGATATTACTCATAACAGTTTTGTGGCTTAGGAATACTCTCTCTCATTGTTACTCTGAAGTGCTGAGGAAACAAGCTGCAAATGGCGTTTAGTTTACCCTGTGACGTGTAAACTGCAGCTGGGCTGTTGTGCCACAATCACTGTTAATCGCCGGACTTGAAAGTACAATCTCGCCGCCAAGATTTTTCACCAGGCTAAATACAATCCACAGGCCAAGACCGGTTCCCTCTCCCGGTTGCTTTGAGGTCACAAAGGGCTCAAAGATACGTTCCTGGATATCATTGTCGATACCAGTACCGCTGTCACTGATCAGTATAGTCAGCCTCTGGCCCTCGATTGCACCCTCAATAGTCACGGGGCTGTCCTCAGCAGAGGCATCGCGAGCATTGCTCAATAAGTTGATCAGCACCTGAACCAGTTGGTGATGGTCGCCAAGAATATAACTATCTGCATCCAGGGAGCAGATAAACTGTTGTTTTAAGTGCTGTTTTGACTGTTTTGTTGAGTGCTGGGTCGAGGGTTTATTAGTTAGGCTCAGCAGCTGGATTGCCTCATCGGCGGCATCGCGCACATTGACCAGTTGCAGTGCATTTTTCGGGCTCTTGTCGCCGCGGGAAAAATTAATCAGCGACTGCACAATCTGGTTGATACGATCGGTTTGCGAGAGAATCTGTTCAGCGGATAGTTTAATCTCATCCGCTTCAGTTTCATGTTGCAAATTTTGCGCGAGACAGGCGATGCCGGTCACCGGATTGCCGATCTCATGGGCCACGCCAGCCGCCAGTCGACCCACCGAGGCAAGCCGTTCATTGTCAATACTGTTCTGGGTTAACAGCACCGAGTTGGTGCTCTCTTCAACCAGTAAGATGGAATCGTTATCAGTGCTTTGGTCCGCTGATTTCTGTAGGTTAAACCAGCGGGAACGGCCTTCCAGCTCAATGCGCAAATTCTCTTCCCGGTTGCTGTTGCTGTTGAGGAATTTGTTGATAGCCGAGTTCCAGGGTTGCGGCAGATCGCTGACAAGCGCGCCTCTAACACTCTGTTCATCAAGTTCGGTGTACTTCACCATAGTGCTGTTCCACTTGAGAATTTCGCCGCCCTGGCCAAGCGCCACCAGGCCCACAGGAAGATTGTCGAGAATCTCCCGGTGGTGAATACGCAGCTTGTTTAACTCGCTGGCAATACCGGTCAGGCGGTCACTGTGAATAGCTAAAACTGATTCGATAAGGAGAATATCATCGGACTCCTGCTCGGTCGTTGCAGTCAGGGGAATCGATTCCTCCATTATTCGGTCGGCCGCCAGCACGCCGAAACGCAGTGTCAGGGAAGAGTTTATATGGTCGCGAATTTGTCTCAGGGCCGCAGGCCTGGTTTCGCTGCTATCCAGCTCCAGGGCGCCCAGTGCCCGCTCAATAACCCGGTCAGCCTCATCGCCGAGGGCGTTGCGCAGGCTGCACCTGATCTCTTCAACCGAGCCCTGGCTGAACTGGACTCGTGCCGGAATATAAATATTGTCGACCATACAGAGTCGGGCAAATAACTGTTCCTGTTTATCCATTTTGGAAAAGACAGAGAAAAGTGTGCAGAGCGTAATATTGACCATCAGCGCTTCAAAGGCCCAGGTATCCCAACTCTCCATACCAAAAATTAACAGGCTGTCTGTGCCAGGTATCTGCCACTGCCAGTCGCCGATCAACAGCGGTAGAGCCAGCCCGATAAACCACAGGGAAATGCCGCCCAGAAGGCCGACAATAAAGCCCCTGCGGTTGGCTTTGGGCAGGTAGATAGAGGCCAGCATACCTGGTGTCAGTTGCGCCAGGCCGGCAAAGCCAACCAGGTATAAATCGGTGATGCTCTGTTCTTTGACAGCCAGGCTGAGCAGCACTGAAGCCAGCAGAATGGTTGATGAAACCAGTAGCAGGCGCAGGTTGATCCAGTGGATCAGCCCGGGCTGATCCTGTAGCGCTTTGCTGGGTAGGATAAAGCTGTTGAGAACCATCCTCGCCAGCATGGTCGACATACTGCAGAGCAGGGCAATCGAGATTAATATAATACTCGCCGCACCCAGCCCGGCTACTACTGGATGGCCTGTCAGGGCCGGCAGTGCGAATAAATAATCCTGCAGTGGTGAAGAGGACTGGACTGCAATGCCAGACCACAGCAGCGGGAAAACCGGTATGCTCGCCAACAGCATCAGCAGTGGATATGCCCAGACAGTCAGGCTAGCCTGGCGGTTGGAAATATGCTCGGAGATAACAATGGTGAAGTTAACCGGCAGGGCAAAACTGGCCGCCAGGAAAATAATAAACAGGCTGTAGGAAGAGTCCATCCGCTGAACGATAAATCGCTGGCCGCTATCCACCACCCAGCTGTTCATCTCGCCAATGCTGCCAAAAACGGACTGCACTGAAACCAGCGCTGCAAGTCCCAGTGCCGGCAGCAAAAGCAGACCAGCAGCGGCCATAATCCAGCGCAGGTTTTGCACCGGGCTGATCTCAATAGTGCGCCAGTTAATGCTGGTGATAACCAGGAATATAAACAGCCAGAAAAAAAGTCTATCGCTGTCAAAAAGAAAATTATGTACCGACTCAAGAGCCAGCAATTGCGCCAGGAACAGCGGTATGGTGACAATTACCAGGCAGCTGCAGGCAACAGTTGCAACGCTTCTTCCACGAAAGCGGAAAGTTAAAAAATCCACCAGTGAAGCAAAGCGAATAATCGCACTGAGCCTGCGAATAGGATAAAAAATTAATGGTGAAAAGATAAACACCATGGTGAATGCAAAGAGCGCCAGCAATGTGCTGTAACCATAGCGGCCGGCCATCTCGATGGTGCCCGTGGCCAGCAGTGAGCCGGTGCCGGCAAATAGCGCCAGGACTAGAATCAGGTTGTGGTTGCCCCTGCCACCCTGCCTTGCCAGCAGGTAGGAACAGAGTGCGCCGAGAATAATAAAGCCGGCCGCAGCAGTGGCAATATCAAGATTCATTGGTGTTCCTGTGACGTTGCAAAATATAGGCGGCGAAGACGACTATGGCCCATACAACAAAGGGTCTAAACCAGTTGCCCTGGGGCTCGATAGCCCATTTGGAGGCCAGGGGTATGACTACACTGCTAAGAAATATTAGAACTGCAACCAGTCGGTAGTTAAGCATCTGAGAACTCGTCGGTTAGAATCTTGGCTAATAAAGTTGAGCTAATAAAGCCCGACTATAAGTGCGTTGATGGTATTGAAGCTGGCGTGGCAAAGCAAACCTGAAGCCTGAAAGAACGTTTAACAAGCGCTTTTTAATACTGATCCGGAGCGCGGACAGATATCTGCCTGGGAATACTGCCAATCGACCAGCTGTCGATTGCCCAGTTGAGTATTTGCACGACCGATTGGTTTTTTAACTCTGCCGGTGGTTGCTGTTGCAGCCACTCCAGGGCCAGCCATAGATTTTGTGACTCACTGCCGGCAATTAAAGCCGCCGCATGATTTTGCTTGCTGAGCTTTTGCCCCTCACTATTGGTTGCCATAGGCAGGTGGCCATAAGTCATTACCGGGAGGCTGTCAGTGGAAAAACCCAGGCAGCTCTGCAGGTAAATTTGTCGCGCTGTGGAATCAATAAGGTCGGCGCCGCGGATAATATGGCTAATATTTTGAAACTGGTCATCGACAGTGACCGCCAGCTGGTATGAAAACAGCCCATCGCGCCGCTGAACAACAAAGTCGCCAGCCTCTGTGGAGAGATCCTGGCTGTAGTCACCCATAACCAGGTCCCTGAAGCCTATGATGGATTCAGGCTGTGCAGGCACTTGCAGGCGTACGGCTGCATTTCCAGTGATCTTGCGATCGCGGCAATACCCATCATAGATACCGCCCAGAGCGGTTATTCGCCGGCGCGGGCAGTTGCAGTTATAGGCTGCCCCGGAGCGCTGCAGATTTTCTATGGCGTCGCGATAGGCCTCTGTTCTGGTGCTTTGGTAGAGCAGCTCCCCATCCCAATCCAGTCCGTGGTCAGTAAGCTGTTGCAGAATAGTTGTGGTGGCACCGGGGATTTCCCGGGGGGGATCAATATCTTCGATTCTAACCAGCCAGCGACCGCCTTGGGAGCGGGCGTCGAGAAAGCTGGCGAGGGCACAGACAAGGGAGCCAAAGTGCAGAGGGCCGGTTGGCGAAGGGGCAAACCGTCCAATATAGGCTGCTGTTGTCATGGCTATTTTCGCGAGATGCTTGCCGCTAATAAAAAATAACCCCGCGAGTAGCGAGGTTATTTAGTTAGCCGCCAGTGATCTGTTTTTCTTTGATTTCATCGAGGGTTTTACAGTCGACACAGAGGTCAGCTGTAGGGCGTGCTTCCAGTCGGCGAATACCGATCTCAACGCCGCACTGGTCACAGAAGCCGTAATCGTCCTCTTCTACACGCACCAGGGTTTTATCAATTTTCTTGATCAGCTTGCGCTCGCGATCGCGGGTGCGCAACTCAAGGCTGAACTCTTCTTCCTGGGTGGCGCGGTCAGCCGGATCAGGAAAGTTAGCCGCTTCGTCTTTCATATGAGTCACGGTGCGGTCCACTTCTTCCATCAGTTCACGACGCCAGGCGTGGAGAATCTGCTTAAAGTGTTCGCGTTGCTTTTCATTCATGTACTCTTCATTTTTCTTCAACTTGTAGGGGCTGAGGCCATGAAGAGATTGTGCGCTGCCGTTATTTGCAGCTGCTGCAGGTCTTGCTTTTGTTTTTGCTGTTGCCATTCCTAAAATCCACAGTAAGTTGTGAGCAGAAAATACAGGACGTGCGTTTATAGAGATTTTGGAGCAATTTTTCAAGAGAAATTTACTACTAAAGCTTATAAACTTTCTCGACCAAGAATAGTTGCTAACTAATATTAGCCCTTTATTTGCGAATAAATAACAGGTTAAATTTTTTCAACACACAAATTTTTGTATCTCTAATTCATAACATAAACTATTAATATTGCCACCTATAGACTGAAAATATATTGATGAAAAAAGACCTGTCGCTGTTACCAGCAACCTTTGTTAAACGCTACAAACGATTCTTTACAGATATCCACACCGAGCAGGGCGACCTGTTAACTGTGCACTGCCCAAACACCGGGTCGATGAAAAATTGCCAGGTGGAAAATGCCCCCTGTTGGTACTCATTGTCAGATAATCCCAAGCGTAAACTGCCCGGAACACTGGAAATTGTCACCACATCATTTGGCAACCTGGCCGGGGTCAATACCGCCAGGCCCAACCATATAGTCAGGCAGGCCATTGAAGACCGGCTTATTCCCGAGTTGCGCGATTACCAGAGTGTTCGCAGTGAAGTGCGCTACGGCGCGGAGAAAAGCCGTATCGACCTGTTACTCGAAGACGAAAAGGGCGGGCAGTGCTATATCGAGGTTAAAAATGTCACCCTGGACTGCGGCGATGGCCATGCACAGTTTCCCGATGCAGTGACATCAAGGGGGGCAAAACACCTGCGCGAACTGATGGCCATGGTTGTCGAGGGACACAGGGCAGTATTGTTCTTTTGCGTTCAGTTGACTGGCGTTGAAAGTATGTCGATTGCCAACCATATAGATCCGCTCTATGCACAGACATTGTCTGCGGCCATGGATGCTGGCGTTGAGGTGCTGGTGTGGCAGGCAGATCTAAGCGATCAGGCTATTCGCCTACAGCGTCCGCTGCCTTTAATTATCTAACCCGATCAAAGATCCCGTAGTGCCGCAGCTCGCAGATTAACCAGTGGTGGCGGCAGCGGCTGGTCGGCGGCGATAAAGTACTGGTCGCCATCGCGCTTCAGGCTGACTGGCGTCAGGCGATCGCCAACACAGGGGCCGCCAACGCATTCGCCATCACTGATTTTAAACAGTGCGCCGTGAGATGAGCACTGCACAAAAATAGAGTCCAGGTCGAGAAATTTCCCGGGCATCCAGTTGAGGGGGATGCCCATATGGGGGCAGCTGTTCCAGTAGGCATAGAGTTCATTATCCTGGCGAATAGCAAACAGCTGGCGCTCTTCAATAGTCAGCTCAATCGCCTCCATCTCCTCGAGATCGCTGAGCAGGCAGAGAAAAAAATCCTTCTCAACTACAGTTTTTGCTGTCGGTGAATTACTGTCCAAAACGCAGTGCCTCAATTCGCTCTTGCAGTGGCGGGTGGGTCATAAACAGTTTCGAGGTGCGCTGCTTCCAGCCAGAGGAAATACCAAAGGCAGTCAATGTGTCGGGCATCTGGTTTTCCATATGTGCCTGGGTCTCCGCCTGAAGCTTGCGCAGTGCATTGATCATTGCAGTGCGTCCGGCCAGGCTGGCGCCGGCGGCATCGGCACGGAACTCGCGTTTGCGGGAAAACCACATCACAATAGTTGAGGCGAGAATACCCAGGCATATTTCGGCAACGATAGTACTGATCCAGTAGCCGGGACCCAGGCCGCGCTGGTTTTTCAGTACCACGCGATCGACAAAGAAGCCGATCAGCCGGGCAAAGAACATGACAAAGGTATTGACCACACCCTGGATCAGACTCAGGGTAATCATATCGCCATTGGCAACATGGCCAATTTCATGGGCCAGGACCGCACGAACCTCATCCCGGTCAAAGCGCTGCAAGAGCCCGGCACTAACTGCAACCAGGGCATTATTCCTGTTCCAGCCAGTGGCAAAGGCATTAGACTGCTGGGCGGGGAAGATACCCACTTCAGGCATACCTATATCCGCCTTTTTAGCCAGCTCGGCAACGGTCGTTAGCAGCCAGCGCTCATTTTCGTTCTGTGGCTGGTCGATAATTTTGGTGCCGCTCGATCTCTTGGCTATAAACTTTGAAAGCAGCAGTGAGATAAAGGAACCGGCAAAGCCAAACACCGCGCATAACATCAGCAGTGACTGCAGGTTAAGATCGACGCCATTCTCCGCGAGAATGCCGCTGAAACCCAGTAAGCTGAGTGAAACACTGGCAACAAAAATAATCGCCAGATTTGTTAAAAGAAATAATCCAATCCTTAACACCTGTTTTTCCTCTTGGCTGATAAAGCTGTTAGCGACAGGGTATATATCCCTGCCTGTGGTTATAAATTCTACAATTAATAATGCGGCCTAGGGCGCATATTTCAATGATAGGCATAAGTTTATGTTATCCCTGTTGCCCAGCGTACTACCCTGAGAGGATAAATCAGCCTTTACTTATGGGCTTAAGCGCAGGTATAACACTGCTATGCAGATTGATAATAAATATTTAATCGACGAAATTGGCATCGATAGCCACAGCCTGACCGGCTCTTCCCAAAAGCACCTGGTGGAGTGGTCTGCTGATTCTGTGGATATAGGCCACAGCCTTAACGGGTCGATTTCTATCGCCGCTTATTTAATCAATCCCGCAGTGGTCGAAGCACTCTCAGGGCTGCGCAGACTGGCCGGTAAACAGGGCTTTGACCTGCGACTGTGCAGCAGCTTTCGCAGCTTTGATCGACAGCTGGTTATCTGGAATGAAAAGGCCAGGGGCCTGCGCCCGGTGTATGATAACAGCGGTGCAAAAGTAGATATGCAGCAACTTGACGAATGGCAGCAGGTGCAGGCGATAATGCGCTGGTCGGCACTGCCGGGGGCATCGCGACATCACTGGGGAACAGATTTTGATATCTATGATGCCGCCGCCATCGATAAACATTATCAGCTGCAGCTGACACCACAGGAGGTTGAGGGCGAGGGCGTATTTGCCCCTTTTCACAACTGGCTGGATACAGTGATTGAGGGCAGCGGCTTCTATCGCCCCTATGCCAGGGATACCGGCGGAGTTGCCCCGGAGCGCTGGCATCTCAGTTATCGACCAGTGGCGGAGCAGTTTGCCGCCAGCTTAACCCCGCAGGTAATAGCAGATCGCCTGCTCAGCGCCGAGATAGCTTTAAAAGATACAGTGCTGCAAAATCTCGATAAAATTTATTCCCGATATATACAGTTGCCGGATTAGGAAAATAACTTAGTTATGGAATTGAAAGATCCCCTGTGGGATAAAATTTGCAACCAGGCTCGGCGGGCAGTGACCCAGGAGCCATTGATGGCGGATTTTTTTGATACAGCTATTCTCAGCCACGCCAGTCTCGACCAGGCGCTCTGCTTTAACCTGTCACAGCAGATGGGCAGCCCGGTGGTCTCGGCGCAGGTAGTCAGCGATGTGATCGCCGAAGCCCTGCAGCAGGATGCATCGATTGGCGAGCGCATCCGCCGGGATATCAACGCCTGCTTTGATCGCGACCCCGCCTGCGAAACCCATTTTATGCCTAT
>JBMYPM010000044.1:0-8707 GCA_049600275.1 Porticoccaceae bacterium
GAATTAGCTACTCAGGCTGACCATAGGACATCAGTCTCTCAAAGCGCTTTTCCAGCAGCTCGTCGATAGGCACAGCTGACAGCTCATCAAGCTGGCTGGTCAGGCTATCCTTTAATGTTGTACACATGGTCTCGATATCGCGATGGGCACCGCCCATTGGCTCGGGAATGGTCTGGTCGACAATACCCAGCTTCTCCAGGTTGCCGGATGTTACACCCATGGCTTCAGCCGCCAGGGAGGCTTTTTCACTGGTCTTCCAGATAATATTGGCACAGCCCTCGGGTGAGATAACAAAATAGGTGCTGTACTGGAGCATATTCAGTCGATCGCCAACACCGATCGCCAGTGCACCACCAGAGCTGCCCTCGCCGATCACAGTACAGATAATCGGGGTTTTAAGCCGTGACATCACCGCCAGGTTGCGGGCGATAGCCTCGGAGATATTACGCTCTTCCGAGTCGATACCCGGGTAGGCCCCAGGGGTGTCGATAAGGGTGATCACCGGCAGTTTAAAGCGCTCGGCAGTCTCCATCAGACGCAGGGCTTTGCGATAGCCCTCGGGCTTAGGCATACCGAAGTTGCGCATCACCTTGTCGTTGACACCGCGACCCTTCTCTTCGCCTATAACCATGACCGGCTTGCCATTTAAGCGCGCCACACCACCGACAATCGCGTTGTCATCACCAAAGTGACGATCACCGTGCATCTCTTCAAAATCGGTAAAAATGCGCTGGATATAATCGAGTGCATAGGGACGCTGCGGATGACGGGCAACCTGCACCACCTGCCAGGGGGTTAACTTGGCATAGATACCTTCAGTCAACTTCTGGGACTTATCGCGCAGCTTGGTCACTTCATCGGCAATGTTCAGGTCATTGTCATTGCCGACCAGCTGTAATTCTTCAATCTTTGCTTCAAGCTCGGCTATCGGCTGTTCAAAAGAGAGATAATTCAAATTCATGGGTATAGAAATCTCGTATGTTGCCAAATTAGGGGCTGCGCGCATTCTACCACTTATAAAAATCTACGCTAGACATCTGTGCTGCCAAACGGCGCTTTTGCGTTATTTAACCTGCTTTAATCATAGATCAATGTCAGGCTGTTCTTACCAAACTCATCGCGCAGGCGACCTATCAACTCGTCTTTGGGCTGGACTCGCCACTGGCTGCCCAGCTTGAGCAGGCCACTGGCACTGGGCAGTGAGTAATTGATCTCAAGGCGACAGTTACCGTCAAGATAGGGATTGATACTGTTGTGCAGGCGCTCGACCCAATCCTGGTTTTGCGGGCCGCCATCCACCTTCAATTCAAGATTACTAATCTTGCTGCAGCGCGCTTCATAGATAGACTGGATTGACTCGGCAAGCATTTTTAAGCCGCCGGTAAAGCTATCCTCCGAGACTCCGCCCTGCACTACCAGCAGCGCATCCTTTACCAGGATTTCCCGATAGGCATTGTACTTCTCGGCAAACACAGAGACTTCCAGGCGACCACTTTTATCGTCCAGGGTAAGGAATGCAAAGTTCTCACCGCGCTTATTTTTCATAATCCGCATACCCACCACCATGCCGGACACGGTGGTGGTATTTTTACCCGGACGCAGCGCCGAGATACGGTTGGGATGCATCTGCGACAGCTCTTTTTCATACTCGTCAATCGGGTGACCGGTAAGATAGAGGCCCAGTGTATCGCGCTCGCCATTTAATCGCTCTTTGGGAGAAAGGCTGCGCGCGGCGTTATAGCTGTTGTAATTGATATCCGCTGCGCTCTCGACAATCGACTCACCAAACAGGTCACCCATACCACTGCTGGTATTGCGCGCGTGCTGCTCGGCGAGCTTAACCGCCTCTTCCATCGCCGCGAGCATCACCGCGCGCCGATAGCCTATTTCGCCCTCGGGACCAATCTCGTCAAAGGCACCGCTGCGAATCAGCGCTTCAAGAGCGCGCTTATTGACCTTGCGACCATCGACACGGGCGCAGAAATCAAAGATATCCTTAAACCGGCCACCTTCATTGCGGGCGGCGAGAATATTTTCAACCGGCCCCTCACCGAGTCCCTTAATCGCGCCCAGGCCATAGATAACATTGCCCTGCCCATCGACACTAAACTGGAACTGGCCGCGGTTTACATCAGGCGGTAAAAGCTCAAGACCCATGGCCCGACACTCGTCGATAAAGGTTACAACCTTGTCGGTTTTATCCATATCCGAGGAGATGGTTGCAGCCATAAACTGGGCTGGGTAATGGCACTTCAGCCAGCCGGTTTGATAGGCAACCAGGGCGTAGGCGGCGGAGTGGGATTTATTAAATCCGTAGCCGGCAAACTTTTCCATCAGGTCAAAAATATTCGAGGCGAGATCTTTATCAAAACCTTTATCCAGCGCGCCCTGTAGGAATAAATCCCGCTGCTTGGCCATCTCGTCGGCATTCTTTTTACCCATAGCACGACGCAGCAAATCCGCACCACCCAATGTGTAGCCACCCATCTCCTGGGCGATCTGCATCACCTGCTCCTGATAGAGAATAATGCCGTAGGTAGGCTCCAGGGCAGGCTTCAGGCAGTCGTGTTGATACTGGGAATGGGGGTAGCTGACTTCGGCGTTGCCCTTTTTGCGGTTGATAAAGTCATCGACCATACCGGACTGCAGGGGACCGGGACGAAACAGCGCCACCAGTGCCACAATATCTTCAAAGCGGTCGGGGCCAAGCTTGCGAATCAGCTCTTTCATACCCCGGGATTCAAGCTGGAATACAGCGGTGGTCTCACCGCGCTGCATCAGCTCATAGGTGGCTTTGTCGTCAAGAGGAATCTTGTCGATCTCGAGGGGCTCTTCACCGGCGGCACTGCGATCTGCATTGATCATACGCACCGCCCAATCGATGATGGTCAGGGTACGCAGCCCCAAAAAGTCAAACTTGACCAGTCCCGCATCTTCAACATCATTCTTGTCGAACTGGGTTACCACCCCTGCCCCGGCCTCATCGCAGTAGACCGGTGAAAAGTCGGTGATCTCGGTGGGGGCGATAACCACACCACCAGCGTGCTTGCCGCAGTTGCGCGACACACCCTCAAGTTGCAGGGCCATAGACCAGATCTCGGCAGCTTCATCATCCTGCTCGAGAAACTCTTTAAGGTTTTCCTCTTCCTCTACGGCTTTTTCCAGGGTCATACCCACTTCAAAGGGAATCAGCTTGGAGAGTTTGTCGGCGAGGCCATAGGATTTACCCTGCACACGGGCCACGTCGCGCACCACCGCCTTGGCCGCCATAGTACCGAAGGTCACAATCTGCGATACCGCATCGCGACCATACTGTTCGGCAACATAGGCAATGACCCGGTCGCGCCCTTCCATACAGAAGTCGATATCGAAATCCGGCATGGAAACCCGCTCCGGATTGAGGAATCGCTCAAACAGCAGATCATATTCCAGCGGATCCAGGTCGGTAATTTTCATCGCATAGGCAACCAGGGAGCCGGCACCGGAACCCCGCCCGGGACCGACCGGGATAAGGTTGTCTTTTGCCCAGCGGATAAAGTCCATCACAATCAGGAAGTAACCGGGAAAACCCATCTGGAGAATAATTTTCAGCTCAAATTCGAGCCGCTCTGCATAGCGCTTCTGGACCTCGGGGAAATCGACCGCAGAGGTGTCATAGAGAACCTCGAGCCGCTCCTGGAGTCCCTTTTTGGATTCCAGGGTAAAGAATTCATCCATGGTCATCCCGTCAGGGATCGGGTAGTCAGGCAAAAAGTACTCACCCAGGCGTATATCCAGGGTACAGCGCCTGGCGATCTCGACACTGTTTTGCAGTGCCTCGGGAATATCCGCAAACAGCTCGCACATCTCTTCGGGACTGCGCAGATACTGCTGTTCCGAATAGCGGCGTTCGCGGCGCGGATCATCCAGCGAACGGCCCTCGTGAATACAGACCCGCGCTTCGTGTGCCTCAAACTCATCGTCGTAAATAAAGCGCACATCGTTGGTCGCCACAACCGGACAGTTTTTTTCCGCTGCCAGGGCTACAGCCGCGTGCAGGTAATCTTCCTCTTCCGGTCGCCCGGTGCGCTGTAGTTCAAGATAAAAACGGTCGCCAAACAGCGCTGTATACTCGTCGAGGATCGCAGCGGCATCTGCAGTTCGACCAGAGACCAGCGCCACCCCGATTTCACCGCAGCGACCACCGGACAGGGCTATCAAACCCTGGCTGTATTCGCTCAGCCAGGATCTCCTGATATAGGGAATACCCTGGCGCTGGCCCTGCTGGTAGGCCCTGGAAATAAGCTTGGTCAGGTTTGCATAACCCTCCTGGTCTTTAACCAGCAGCACCAACTGGGTCGGGCTGCCCTCACCGCTCTCATCGAGAACCAGCATATCTGCGCCTAGAATAGGTTTAACACCGGCTGCCTGGGTCGCTTTATAAAACTTAACCGCAGCAAAGAAATTATTAAAGTCGGTCAGGGCCACCGCTGGCATACCCAGTTCGGCGACTTTTTTTGCCAGCGGCTTTATTCTTACCAGCCCGTCGACAAGAGAGTATTCGGAGTGCAGCCTGAGATGGACAAAGGCTGCTGTTGCAGATGGAGTAGCTATTGGAATTACCCTTTACTTGATACTGTACTTAATAAATGTGAGGCCTCGACGCCATAGTGAACAAAACTATCGGCCATCAGGTCAAAAACTGTGCCTTTAAAATCAGCCACAGCCGCATCGGATAAAGCCAGTGGCTCAACCCTGTCACCCCACTGAATAATGCCTGCACCACAGGTGAGGCCGGCACCGAAAGTGGCGGTAAGAATCTTCATGCCAGGCTTAATCTGCCCCGCCTCGAGTGCATCACAGAGGGCCAGTGGAATGGAGGCTGCGGAGGTATTGGCATACTCGGCAATGGCAACAACCACTTTTTCCATGGGAAAATCCAAACGCTTTGCCAGGGTCTGGATAATGCGAATATTGGCCTGGTGGGGAATAAACAGATCTATATCCCCGGCAGTGAGACTGTGCTTTTCGAGAACATCGGCAATCGCCTCGGACATCCCCTTAACGGCACTTTTAAAGATCTCCTGGCCTTCAAAATCCAGCGAGATAAAAAAGTCTTCCGTCAGGTGCTCCGGTGTCAGACCCCAACCGGGAAGTCGCAGGCATTCGCGACTGTCGGGCACACAGCTGATTTTAGAGGCCAGCAATCCAGACTGCTTTTCAGAGGCTTCAATAAGCACTGCGCCGGCACCATCGCCAAACAGGAAACAGGACTCGCGCTTTTTCCAATCCATCGCCAAGGAAAGGCGCTCAGAGCCGATAACTAGGCCTTTGTTGATAGAGCCGGCCCTGACCATATCTGTGGCCGCATTCAGGGCGTAGAACCAGCTAGTACAGGCGGAGTTTAGGTCAAAGGCAGCGGCTTTTGATGCGCCGAGTTTATTCTTGATATAGCTGGCTGTATTCGGGCAGATCTCTTCAGGGGTTGTGGAACCAAGAATAACCAGGTCAATATCTCCGGCAGCTGTATCTGCGGCGGCCAGGGCTTTTTCAGCGGCCAGCCAGCCCATATCGCCGGTTGAGATATGGCTGTAGTGACGTTGGCGGATACCGGAGCGGGAAAAAATCCACTCATCACTGGTATCGACAATTTTTGCCATATCGTCATTAGTCATCAGCAGAGGAGGAGCATATTTA
The DNA here is from genome assembly GCA_049600275.1 of Porticoccaceae bacterium. GTDB lineage: Bacteria > Pseudomonadota > Gammaproteobacteria > Pseudomonadales > Porticoccaceae > HTCC2207. The sequence goes on from JBMYPM010000044.1 coordinate 5,677, forward strand.
CCCCAACCGGTTATCTGTGCATATCTCAAAATAATATCCTCGGTGACAGCGCTGTTTTTATTATTCGCTACCCGTACAACTATCTCATATTTGCTCGAGCTTTATAGGAATATTATATCGGTTAAACCGAGCCCGCGTGAATCAAAAAAGTGCTGTCTGGGTCAGTTCGAGCTGCTCGCGAACCGGGGCAAAGCTTCGGCGATGAATTGGCGTGGCGCCCAAACGGCCGAGAGCCTCGAGATGCTGGGCAGTGCCATAACCCTTATTCTTGGCAAACCCGTAACCCGGGTAAGTGCTGTCAAAGGCTTTCATTTCGGCATCGCGAACTACCTTGGCAATTATCGACGCGGCACTGATGACCTCTACCCGGCCATCACCTTTGACTACCGCCTCACCGCGGTACTCCCACTGAGGCAGGCGATTGCCATCGACGGCGACAAAATCCGGCTGCTGTGAAAGCCCCATCACCGCCCTGCGCATGGCCATGAGTGTCGCCTGCAGTATATTAAAGCGATCAATTTCAGCCACGGTGGCGCGGGCGACACACCAGCAGCTGGCGCGGCTGATAATATCTTTGTAGAGATTTTCCCTCTGTCGGCTGGACAGCGCTTTGGAATCTGCCAGGCCTTCAATACCGTGATCCGCTGGCAGGATAACCGCCGCGGTAACCACATCACCAGCCAGGGGTCCGCGCCCTACCTCATCGACGCCGGCGAGGAATTTAACATCTGATGGAGGGTTCCAGGGTTTCATTTCGAGGCCACCGAATCCAGGGAAGAGCTTTCGGGCTGGGCAATTAGCCTGGCTATAGCTGCCGCCGCGCAGTTTCCGGAATCCCTGTCGATCTGGTCGTGGAGTTGATCAAAACTGTCCACAAGCTGATCGCGGTTGCTGCTATCTAGCGCAGCAATAACTGCAGTGCGAAGATTTTCCAGCGTTGCATCCTGCTGAATTATCTCCGGCACCAGCATCTTGTTGGCCAGCAAGTTGGGAATTGAAATATAGGCGGTCTTGATAAAGGGCTTGATCAGCTTATAGCTTATATTGCCCATACGGTAACTGACCACCATCGGCTTTTTTAACAGCATAGCTTCGAGGGCGGTGGTTCCGGAGGTTAGCATTACCGCATCTGCGGCTTCCATCGCTAATAGGGACTGTTGCTGTATAAGACGCACCGGCAACTGCGGATAGTCGCCAAGTATCTCCTCAAGCTGTAAGTAACGATCAGGGTTGGCCGCCGGAATAACAAACTGCATTTGCGGATAAGTTTTCAGCAGCCCGCTGGCAACATCGAGAAATAACTTCGCCATCAGCGCCACTTCTCCTGCGCGACTGCCGGGCATAAGGGTCAGCAGTGGCCGCTGCAGGTCAATATCCAGGTTATGGCGCGCCGCACTGGTATCTGGTTTGCGGGGGATCTGCCCGGCCAGGGGATGGCCGACAAAAGCGACAGGTACATTGTGCTGCAGGTAAAACGCTTCCTCAAAGGGCAGCAGGCAGAGCATCAGGTCTACAGAGCGTTTAATATTTTTAATTCTTCCCTGGCGCCAGGCCCATACAGATGGGCTGACATAGTGGACGGTCTTTACCCCTGCCCTGTGCAGCGCTTTTTCAATACCCAGGTTAAAATCCGGGGAGTCGATTCCTATAAAGGCCTTGGGCGCTGAAACAGTATAGCGCCGGATAATCTCGCGGCGCATCCGCAGCAGTTCCGGAAGACGCTTGAGGGGCTCGATCAACCCCATCACTGAGAGTCGATCCATCTGGTAGTGGGAAGTAAAACCCTCGGCACACATTTTTGGGCCGCCGATACCCTCGAACCTGGCGTTGGGGAAAATTTTCCTGAGGGCACGTATCAGGTCTGCACCCAAGGTATCCCCAGAGGCTTCACCGGCAACGATCGCAAAAACCGGCGCACTGTTATGGGGTTGAGACATTGCTGTGACTCCCGGGGCTCATAGCCTAGCGAATAATGCCGCGTGTAGAATTCTCAAGAGAGGTCAAAAACATTTTAATCAGGGTATCATCACCGAGCTCTTTAATCGCTTTTATCGACTCGTCTAGTTGCAGGCCGCGGCGGTAGAGCAATTTGTAGGCCTGGTTGGCCAGGGCGATCTGGTCAGCGTCAAAACCTCTGCGCTTGAGTCCTTCACGATTAATGGTACGCGGTTCCGCAGGACTGCCAAAGGCAGTGATAAAGGCCGGGATATCGTGGTAAACCCAGGCAGCTGGCCCGACAAAACAATGGGCTCCTATATGCACATACTGGTGAACCAGCGCATAACCAGAGAGAATCGCCCAATCACCCACATGCACATGACCGGAGATACTGGCATTATTTACCAGGATAGCATGATCGCCAATAACACAGTCATGGCCCACATGGGCGTAGGCCATCAGCAGGTTATTATTGCCAATAACCGTCTCGCCCTGATCCTGGACTGTGCCGCGATGGATAGTGACGCCCTCACGGATAACATTGTTATCGCCAATAATCAGCTTGGTGGGCTCACCTTTGTATTTAAGGTCAGGAGTACCATCGCCAACCGTTGAAAACTGAAAGATGCTATTGCCCGTTCCTATAGTAGTCGGCCCCTTGATAACCACATGGGAGGCAATATTGCAGTTGTCACCGATCTCAACATCGGCGCCTATGGTCGTCCAAGGGCCAACCGAGACGTTGTTACCAATCTTGGCGGAGGGATCAATTATGGCACTTGGATGAATCACTAAACTTTATCTCTATCTTGGTAGGCACAGAGCAGCGTCGCTTCACAGGCGAGCTTGCCGTTAACTGTCGCGCGTGTCTGGAAACGCCAGATATGGCGTTTTACGGTGACAACTTCCGACTCCAGCATCAGCTGGTCGCCCGGCACTACCGGCGTTTTAAAGCGCACTTTATCAACGCCGGCAAAAAGATATAACTTGCCGTCGTCCGCGGTGGTATCAGTGGTGACAAACCCGAGAATTCCGGAGGCCTGGGCCAGAGCCTCGACAATCATAACCCCGGGGAATATTGGCGCGCCAGGGA
>JBMYPM010000045.1:0-8654 GCA_049600275.1 Porticoccaceae bacterium
ATCACTCCACTCTCAGCTTGATGAAGGCCAGCTGTTTAAGGGTGGCTCCCGGGCCGGAAAACAGCATGTACACAGCTACTTTAAAACTCAAAGTGCCAGCACTTACAAAGAGACTCGCAACGGGCTTGATGAACATTGTAATGGCATAAATTTCTCGACAAGGTTCTCACCCTGGTTAAGCAATGGCAGTATTTCTGCCCGCCAGGTTATTTGCGAACTTCATAGATATGAATCTGAAATTGAAGCCAATGAATCTACTTACTGGATCTACTTTGAGATTCTGTGGCGAGAGTATTTTCAATGGTATGCCCATAAACACAGAGCAAACCTGTTTAGGTTCAACGGTATTAAAAACAGCAACCCAACAACTAGCTTTTATCCGGAGCGTTTCCAGAAATGGTGTCAGGGCAACACCCCCTACCCCATAGTCAATGCCTGTATGAAACAGCTAAACGCCACCGGCTATATGTCCAATCGCGGCAGGCAACTGGTCGCCAGCTGCTTTGTTCACGAGTTAAACATGGACTGGCGCTACGGTGCCGCCTATATGGAGCAGCAGTTGATCGACTACGATGTCGCCTCCAACTGGGCCAACTGGCAGTACCTTGCCGGGGTTGGGGCAGACCCCCGCGGCCACAGACGTTTTGACCTGGATAAACAGACACAAATCTACGACCCTGAAAGATTGTTTATTAAACACTGGGGCGGCGACCAGCACCTGGAACAGCTCGATTCAAGAGATACAGTGGACTGGCCAATTTAAATTTCGGCGCAGAAATAAATATCCTAAAACTATGCAGCAATTTCATACCCTACGCTTAATTCTTGGTGACCAGCTCAACAGCAGTCACTCCTGGTATCGCAATGTTGACGATGGAGTGCTCTATGTAATTGCTGAACTGCATCAGGAAGCCGGTTACGTAAAGCACCATATCCAAAAAATATCGGCTTTTTTTGCGGCTATGGAAAACTTTGCCAACGCACTACAGGCCGCCGGGCACCAGGTTAACCATTTAACCCTGGACGACAGCGCAGATTATAAAAATCTCAGTGATTTAATTAGCCAACTGTGCCAACAGCATAAAATTAAGAATTTCGTCTATCAGCAACCGGATGAATATCGCCTGGCCCAACAGTTGAAAAACTTATCGCTGCCCACAGTGGCTATTAGCTGCTGCGATACAGAACATTTTTTACTGCCAAAAGAAGAGATCGTCGAATATATAAAGCCCGGTAAGCACAACCGAATGGAATCCTTCTATCGAAAAATGCGCGTTCGCTTTAACTTGCTGATGGACAGCGGCCAGCCCCGTGGCGGCCGCTGGAACTTCGATGGCGAAAATCGACAAAAACTGAAACCAGCTGATATTGCCGAACTGCCAGAACCCCTGCTGTTTGCCAACCCGGTCGCTAAAATTTTACAGCGTATAGAGGCCCACAATATTGCCACCATAGGCAACGCCACTGAATCGCTATTGTGGCCGGTCAATCGCCAACAGTCACTCGAGCTACTGCACTTTTTCTGCGACCACTGCCTGCCGAATTTTGGCCGTTTTCAGGATGCCATGACCGCGCAAACTGATAAACGCTGGAGCCTCTACCACTCGCGTATTTCCTTCGCCCTGAATAGCAAAATTCTCCATCCAATGGAGGTTGTCGAGGCGGCGCTCAAGCGTTTTGAAGAAACAGATAGCCCAGTAGATATAGCCCAGGTAGAAGGCTTTATTCGCCAGATTATCGGCTGGCGGGAATATGTGCGGGCGGTGTACTGGGCAAATATGCCCGAGTATGCAGAGCGCAATGTATTGGGTGCGGATACTAACCTGCCGGAGTATTTCTGGACGGGTGAAACCAGGATGTCCTGTATGAAGCAGGCCATAGACCAGTCACTGGATTACGCCTATGCACATCATATCCAGCGGCTAATGGTTACCGGTAACTTTGCCATGCTCGCGGGGATAGACCCGGCACAGATGGACAGCTGGTATCTGGGTATCTATATAGATGCTATCGAATGGGTGGAGATGCCCAATACCCGCGGAATGAGTCAATTTGCCGATGGCGGGTTAATTGCCACCAAACCCTACGCGGCTAGCGGCAGTTATATCAACAAGATGAGTGACTACTGTAAAGACTGCCATTACAGCGTAAAAGAACGCTTTACCGAACAGGCCTGCCCGTTTAACAGCCTCTATTGGCACTTTATGAATCGCCATGGCGAGCGTTTTGCTAGAAACCCGCGCACCGCGATGGCTTATCGCAGCTGGGATAAAATGAATGCAGAGGTCAAGCAATCACTATTGGCAAGAGCAGAGTATTGCCTTGCCAATATAGAAAGCCTGTAGGTTAGAACTACTTTTCAGATACCTCTACCAATGCATCCATAATCTCACTGTAATTGCTAAAAAATTCACTGGAGACCCCATCATCAAAGGTTACCGGTGTTGTTACATTGCCGCGAATTTTTATGATCCCAACAGAGTCCAAAAACTCGGCAAGCCGGCGGCGAAAATCCACCGACCCCAGCCAATTGATATAGCTTAAAGGTCCCCACCGCTGCACCGAACCACCGGTTGGGTGATACCTTGTGATACGGGTAAAAACCAGGTCATTGTCCCGGTCGACAAAAATATACTGGCCAAACTTGCCGCTGGTATTAAAGATAACTGCCCTGTCATCGTATCGGGAGTTCCACCAGTGCAGAGAGTAACCACGCTGCTGGTTGATGGTTGTACTCTCCAGCTGGTCCCACACCCTGGAAAAAGTTTGATTCACGAAGTCTTTGGAAATTACCTGCTCATCGTTCCATCTGCCATTGCGAGCAAACAGCAGGCCGAAGCGAGAGTACTGTCGCGCCGATGCATCCACACAACAGTAGGTTAGCGGGTTGCCCGCAGCATCGCGCCACAGGGTGACATCGGTAAGGCCGATTTTGTCAAACACCCGCTCCCTTAACAGCACATCGGCTTTTTTACCCGTCGCCTTTTCGAGAATGTCTGCCAACAGCATTGAGTTGACATTATTGTATTCAAATTTTTTATTCGCGGGCTTTTCCACACCCACTGCCCGTGCATAGGCGAGATGGTCACTGGAAAAAAACATCTTCTCGTGTTCGTGATCGGGCATCTCCAGGCCGCTGCTCATATTTAACAGGTCGCGAATAGTGATAGCGGCTCGCTCGTCGTTAAAGTAATCCAGATAGAGTGCCACCGGGTCATCGAGACTGGCAATTTCGCCGCGATCTAAAGAGATACCGATCAGGGAAGCATAGAAACTTTTAGCCATCGACCAGGAAGTGCCCGGAGAATTCTGCTGGTAACCCTCTGCATAGCGCTCGCCGATCAGGTAACCATCCTTGATCAGCACCACCGCCTGGGTAGCGGAATCAGCAAAGGAGAGATCGAACAGCCGATTAATTTCACCTTCTGTTATTCCCAGCTCGGAGGGTAACTTGATACGCCACTCTTGCTGGGGATACTCAAGGGCATGTTTTTCATATTTTGCATGATGCCCAGCGATACCGCCGACAGGAGAGAGCGCAAGGGCAAAAATAAATACACACAAAGAACTATGCAATTTTTTGCAGTTAAAGGTGAGTTTTGTAAATCCAAGCATGCGATCCCCTCCGTATGTTATTGAGATTTCCTTTTTATTCTTATTTTTATTTTTTGGGAATTAATTTAACTAAATTTTAAATATTGGAAAACGCTTAAGTACAAAAAATTTTAATTTCCTATTATTTGCACTTTTAATTTATTTACGATAGGTTAGCAAAAGCAGTTTTCTAAAAACAGATAAAAATAAAGGAATCTGCATATGGGGCACAGTTAGTCTCCTGATATTTAGAAGCACACTGATGCTCACAATAATAACAATATCTAACTGTAGGGGTAACACATGACTAACAATCTATCTGCCAATGATCCCGTTGGCATTTCATTTTGGCTTATTTCTATGGCGTTGGTAGCTGCCACAGCATTCTTCTTTATTGAACGCGACCGTGTTGCGGGCAAATGGAAGACTTCTCTGACAGTTTCCGGCTTAGTTACCTTGATCGCCGCGGTGCACTATTTCTATATGCGCGACGTCTGGGTAGCATCCGGTACTTCACCAACTGAATTCCGTTACATTGACTGGTTACTAACTGTTCCACTGCTGATGGTCGAGTTCTACCTGATTCTTTCAGCGGTAACTCGAGTGCCTGTAGGCGTATTCTGGCGCCTGCTGGTTGGTAGTACCCTTATGCTCCTGTTCGGTTATGCCGGTGAAGCGGGCTGGTTGGATGCCAAAACGGCGTTTGTTCCTGCAATGCTCGCCTGGGGTTACATTCTCTGGGAGGTCTTCAAAGGTGAAGCCAGCCAGATCAATGCCAACCTGGCCAATGCCAATGTTCAGAAAGCATACGGAACCATGCGCTTACTGGTAACAGTAGGTTGGGCAGTATACCCAATTGGTTACTTTGTCGGTTACTTTGGTATTGTCGAAAATCCTGAGAATGGATTAAATATCATTTACAACTTTGCTGACTTCTGGAACAAGATCGCATTCGGTGTTGTTATCTGGGCAGCTGCTGTAGCTGATTCAGAGTAATCTGATCTGGCAGACAGAGGAGAGAGCCAGCCTTTGCTGGCTCTTTTCCCCTGCCAGCCTTGATAGAACTTTTCACTAATAAAAGCTTCAAAAGATACAGTGTAAAAAAGATATTTTTTAAGGAAGATATTTAGAAAAATTATAAAAATTTAGCTGTACATAATAACAATAAGGGTACTGACAATGTCCCCAGCACAGTTTAAAAAAAACTCTATTCAAAGCCAGGATATAAGCAGGGATCTACTGAATTGCCTGACAGAGCTAGAGCTTCTCTACAAACGCGAAATGCCGGATACAAAGAGTTCACTGGCACCCGCCGCGCACTATCATTTTAAAAATCCGGGTAAATCTTTCCGCGCAAAACTTGCGCTGACCAGCGGTCTCTCGCTAGGTCTGAATCAACAGGATAATCTTCATTGGGCAGCTGCTTGCGAGCTTCTGCACAATGCCTCGCTGATACACGATGATATCAGCGATGCCAGCACCCACCGTCGCGGCCAGGAGAGTATTCACCAGCACTTTGGTGCGGATATGGCTCTCTGTCTCGGTGACTGGATGGTGGCCAAAGCCTTCGAGCTTGCAGCCAGAAATAGCCTTCACGGAGGCGCACTGACAGCCCTTCTCGCTCAGGCCATGCAGGAGACCTGCAGCGGCCAGATTTCAGATATCACCCAGCGCGATTGCGCTGACCTGGAGGCCTGGCAACGTATTGCCAAAGGCAAAACCGCACCACTGTTAATAGCCCCTATCAAAGGTGCCGCGATTGCCGCAGGCCTTGATGCAGATCTGCAAAGCCTCGATAAACTGGTTGGCTTCTGCGGCCTGGCCTATCAGGGACGCAACGATATTGACGACATTATTCCCTCGAGCCATCGCTCGAGTGACCTCGATGGCCGCAAACCGAATTTGGTTGTCAGCCTGTTTGCCGACCAGGGCACTGGACGGGAAGATTTTAATCTCTGGTACCAGTCTGATGATCTCAGTAAACTCAGTCACTGGCAGAAGCGTATCGCCACCAGCGATGTGATTTTGCAGGCCAATCAATCTGTCGATTACTGGCTGGCTCAGGCAGAACTTCTTGTACTGTCAGTACCACCACAATTACAGGCTGTAACTGCGGGCATTGTCGCCTCCGTTAAGGGCACAAAAACCACAAACACTATCAAACACCAAGGGCAGATCGCTTGACACAAACTACTCAGCAGGATGCTACAACAGCAGTCGTAATTGGAGCAGGATTTGCCGGCATAGCAACAGCACTTAGATTGCGCGCACTGGGTTATGAAGTCACCCTGTTAGAACGACTGCAGAGTATTGGCGGTCGGGCCCAGGTCTTTGAACGCGGCGGCTATCGCCACGATGCCGGCCCCACCGTTATTACCGCCCCCTTTCTATTTGATGAACTGTTTGAACTCTTTGACGAAAAACTCGAGGACTATCTTGAGTTCGTCCCCCTGGACCCCTTCTACCGCTTTCACTTTGCCGATGGCAGCCAGTTTGACTACCGCGCCTCGATTGAAGATACCCTGAGGGAAATACGCCGCTTTAATCCAGAGGATGCCGATGGCTATCTGCAATTACTGGAAAAATCCAAGCGGGTTTACGATATAGGGTTTAAAAAGCTGGTGCACCGGCCCTTTACCCGGGTCTGGGATATGGTCAAGCAGATTCCGGCCCTGCTGATGCTCAAATGCTATCGCAGCGTCTCACAGATGGTTAATAGCCATCTCAAGCACCCGCTGATTCGCCAGGCATTCTCTATTCATCCCCTGCTAGTGGGTGGCAATCCATTTAAAACCACCGCCATCTACACCCTGATTCACTATCTTGAGCGCCGCTGGGGAGTGTTTTTCTGTATGGGTGGAACCGGTAAACTGGTCGAGGAATTATCTGCCCTTATGGAGCGCCAGGGTATCAATATCCAGCTCAATGCAGATGTTGACGAAATCGTTCTCGACGGCAAGCGCGCCAGGGGTGTGCGACTTAGCTCCGGCGAAAAACTGGATGCCGACCTGGTAGTTTTTGGTGGCGATCCAGAGACCTGTTACAAGCACCTGCTGCCGGCGAAAAAAACTTTCAGCCTGCCGAGGGTAAAAAAACAGTATTCCATGGGCCTCTATGTGCTCTATTTTGGCACCCGCAAACTCTACCCGGATGTCGCCCACCACAGTATCTGGATGGGCCCGCGTTTTCAGGAGCTGCTGTCTGAAATCTTCGACAGCAAAAAGATGAGCGAAGACTTTTCACTCTATGTCCACCGCCCGACCGCCACTGATAAAAGCTTTGCCCCGGATGGCTGCGAATCCTTTTACGTGCTGTGCCCGGTGCCCAATCTGCTCGGCGATATTAACTGGGAAACCGAAGGGCCAATCTTGCGCGACAGAATTGTCGACGCCCTCGAAGAGACTATACTGCCAGAACTCTCCTCAGTGATTGAAGAGGTATTCTGGATGACCCCAGAGGATTTCGTTAAAGATTATCGCTCTATGCACGGTGCCGGTTTTTCTATCGAACCACGACTTACACAGTCCGCCTGGTTCCGTTACCACAATCGCGACAGAGCCATATCCAATCTCTACTTTGTCGGCGCTGGCACCCATCCTGGTGCAGGACTGCCCGGCGTCGTCAGCTCAGCTAAAGTGGTAGAAGAGCTGTTAACCGGCAAAGAGGTAGGCTCAGGCGGCTAATTTATGAACAATCCGCAGGCCAAGCAGGTTCTCGCCCGACACGGGAAATCATTTTATTGGGCAAGCCTGTTTCTCGGCACTGCACTGGCCGATCGCGCCGCGCGCCTCTATCAATTCTGCCGCTTTGTCGACGACCTTGCCGATGGCGATCTGCCGCACCGACTCGACTCCCTTGAAGATATTCGCGCCGGACTCAGCGACCCGCAACACCCGGCAGTGGCGACGATCCCGGAACTGGGTGCCTTTATCGCCCTGGCCAAAGAAACCAATATTCCCCTGGATGCCGCCGCTGAACTGCTCGATGGCATGCTCCGCGATCAACTGCCCACCGCCGTTGAGACTGAAGCAGAACTGCTGCGCTACTGCCATGCAGTGGCCGGCACTGTCGGCCTGATGATGTGCCGGGTACTCAACTGCCAGCACCCCCGCGCAGACAGCTTTGCCATCGACCTGGGAATCGCCATGCAGCTGACCAATATTGCCCGCGATGTGCTCGAAGACGCCAGGATGGATCGCCGCTACCTGCCCGCCAGTTGGTTTGATTCACCGCTGAGTCCGGAGACTATTGCCCGTGGCGCCAACAACAGCCATCTGCCGGTAGCCGCCGCTATTGACCAACTGCTGGTGCTAGCTGAGCAATATTACGCCAGCGCCCTGCTCGGCATTCACCTGTTGCCCTGGCGCAGCAGGTTCTCAATTATTGTTGCCCTGCGAGTCTACCGCCAGATTGGCCGCCAGCTTAAACGTGGCGGGCTGCAGTGGTGGCGTGGCCGCACCGTGGTTAGCAAGACGGTCAAAGCAGGCTTAAGCATTAGCAGCCTGGTCGACCTGATATCGGGAATGAGCCCCAGTAAAGTGCCGGCCCACAAGACCAACTTGCACAGACATTTAAAGGGGCTAGCCGGTGTCGACTGATGTGGATATTGCAATTATTGGCGGCGGCAACGCTGGCCTGAGCCTTGCAGCCCGGCTGGCAGCCCAGGCCAGGCCACCGCGCACAGTAGTGATCGAGCCGCAGACCACTGTACAGCGCGATTGCAGCTGGGGGCTTTGGGCACTGGACCAACAAGCCGAACAACTCAGTGATTCGACAAGGGGGCACTGGCGACGCTGGCAACTTATCGATCACCACAGCCATATTATTCACAGCAGTAACCAGTACCGATATCTCAGCCTTAGCTCAGCGGACTATCTGCAACAATGCACAGCCCAGTTGCGCGAACCTGTCAGCCTGGTTCAAGGGTCAGTTAGCGGGCTGCACAAAAGCGAACCGGACAAAACCACTGTTGAGACCAACCAGGGTCTTTACAGCGCTAAAGCTGTCTATGACAGCCGCCCGCCTAAAATAGCTAAAAATGGTTTGCGGCAACATTTTCT
>JBMYPM010000046.1:0-8613 GCA_049600275.1 Porticoccaceae bacterium
CACCCGCTGGCACTGCAGCAGTGAAGGTAATTGAGCCACCGTTATCAAACGTAAATGGATAGATATCAAAATTGAGGTTAGCAAAACCAGCCCATACCTCAGCACCTGCTGGGTAGGTAAAGGTCTCACCATCAACTAGGGCACCACCAAAGCCTTCGATCATTTCAACACCAACAGTACCAGTAGCGCCACCGTCTGTAGTACCACCGTCAGCTGAACCATCGGCTGAACCACCGTCTGTAGTGCCACCGTCAGAAGTACCACGATCGCCACCGGTGCTACCGTTATCGTCAGTCACAACAATATCTTTAACGATAACAGGCTGATCTTGATCAACAACATACATCAGGAATGACGAGTAAGTCGTGCCAGCAGCCTGAGCTGGAATGGTTACTGTATATTCAAGCTCTACTTCACCAACGACCAATACAGGATCCAGGTTAAACGCTGGATCAACATCTGGGTGTGGCAGGCGTTCAAAACGGAAATAAATGCTGGTATCGGCTCCACCCGCTGGCACTGCAGCAGTGAAGGTAATTGAGCCACCGTTATCAAACGTAAACGGATAGATATCAGTATTCAGGTTAGCAAAGCCAGCCCATACCTCAGCACCTGTTGGGTAAGTGAAGGTAGTGCCATCAACTAGCGCGCCACCAAAGCCCTCAATCATTTCAACTTCAGCTGGTTCGCTCGCTCCACCATCAGTAGAGCCACCGTCTGTAGAGCCACCGTCTGTAGAACCAGCACCGCCAGTACTACCAGTGTCATCAGTTACAACAATATCTTTCACCATCACTGGAGAATCCTGCTCAACCACATACATCAGGAATGATGAATAGGTATTGGCTGAATCCTGAGCAGGAATGGTCACTGTGTATTGCTGTTCAGCTTCACCGCTGATCACAACCGGATCAAGGTTAAAGGATGGCTCAACATCCGGATGCGGCAGGCGCTCAAAACGGAAGTAGACGCTGGTATCAGCACCACCGTTAGGAACCGCTGCCGTAAAGGTAATTGAACCGCCATTAGCAAAGGTAAAGGGATAAACATCAGTATTCAGGTTGGCAAAACCGGCCCAGGCTTCTGCACCTGCAGGGTAAGTAAAGGTATTGTCTGCAACCAGTGCGCCACCAAAACCTTCAACCATTTCAACAGCAGCAGCTGGGGTAGAACCACCGTCTGTAGTTCCGCCATCAGTAGCACCACCATCTGAAGAACCGCCATCGGTAGAGCCACCGTCAGTAGTGCCGCCATCGGTAGAACCGCCACCGTTACCACAGCCTGCAGCACAGTAGTAAATAGAGCTGTCATCGGTAGTAGAGGAAACATCAGGGCCCGGGTTGGTGTTCAGGTCGGCATAGGAAATATTAAAGGTAACTACGCCATCTGCGTCATCTTCGGTCATCACTCTTGATGCCGTCCAGGAGGTGCCTGAACCTCTGACTGAATCTGCAGCCATACCATTAATCATCACTGTTGGAGCAGTAATCGCTTCATCAGCAGTAATGTTAATAAGGAAAGTACCACCAAGAACCACATCGTTACGCAGAGGAGCATCTGCGTCCTGAACAGTAACTTCAGTTAAAGACGGAGAAACATAGTCGTTGCTCTCTGGGTTATCGTATCCACCACTACAGGCCGACAGTATTATTGAAAATAAAAGTGCTGAGACGGCACCGAAATGATTAGCTTGGAAAAAACCAGCAACGCCAGTCGTTACTTGCGAACGCATAAATCCCCCTGGATTAATTGATATTCTATTTTTGAGCTTATTTTTAAGACATGCTCGTTCCCCGATTGTCTCCGGCCTTAGTAGACAGAACCAGAACTTTACGGCGAACAGCCATTTTTATGCGGTGAATTGGTTGATTTAGCGACGAACTGGACTATAGATCCAGGGTTTTAATTAACCGGTCGCCAAAAGCGGATTATTTTTCCTTGCTGCCGCCGAGGCAGTCAGGTGACTTCGGGGCTTGAGCATTCTTGGCGGACCACTCAAAAAGGGTGTAAGTATGCAGCGCCAGAGCGTGAACTGGACCGGCAAGTTCATCGGCCAGAAGCTTGTAGATAGACTGGTGGCGCTGAACCAGACGCTGGCCATCAAACTCATCGCTGACAATCACCAGCTTAAAGTGACTCTCCGACCCTGCAGGCACCGAATGCATATAGCTCTCATTGGTCACCTGCAGTAAATGCGCATCAAAATGCGCGCTGAGCTTATCGGTAATGGAGCACTCAACCGGCCCCATCCTACATTCCGCTGACAAGATTAATCATCACACCGGCGGCAACCGCAGAACCGATAACACCAGCTACATTGGGCCCCATAGCGTGCATTAACAGGAAGTTTTGCGGATTGGATTCAAGCCCAACCTTGTTGGCAACGCGCGCCGCCATAGGTACAGCCGAGACCCCTGCCGCTCCGATCAGCGGGTTTACTTTGTGCTTGGACATGGTGTTCATCAGTTTGGCCATCAGTACACCAGAAGCGGTACCAATACAGAAAGCAACAGCACCCAGCCCGAGAATACCCATGGTTTCAGGACTGAGGAATTTCTCGGCACTCATTTTCGAGCCAACACCCAGACCAAGGAAAATAGTCACAATATTAATCAGGGCATTCTGCGTGGTATCGCTAAGGCGATTGACTACACCACATTCACGCATCAGGTTGCCAAAACAGAACATACCCAGCAGTGGCGCGGCATCGGGAAGCAACATTGCCACCAATACCAGCAGCGACAGCGGGAATACAATGCGCTCGGCTTTGGTGACCGGACGCAGCTGTTCCATTTTAATTTCCCGCTCTGCAGGCGTGGTTAAGGCACGCATAATTGGCGGCTGGATAATTGGCACCAGCGCCATGTAGGAGTATGCAGCAACAGCAATTGCACCGAGCAGTTCCGGCGCCAGCTTGCTGGTCACAAAGATCGCCGTTGGACCATCGGCGCCACCGATAATACCGATTGAAGCCGCCTCGCGAATACTGAAATCAAGAATACCGTAGTGCCCAAGCGCCACAGCGCCCAATACGGTAGTAAAGATACCCACCTGGGCAGCAGCACCTAAAAGAAGGGTTTTGGGGTTGGCCAGCAGAGGACCAAAATCGGTCATAGAGCCTACACCCATAAAAATAATCAACGGGAACAAACCGGTTTCAATACCGGCGTGATAGATATAATAGAGAAGCCCACCGGGACTCTCCAAATTGCCCATAGCATCATAGATTGGCGCCGCCTCAAAGCCTGCACCGGGAATATTAACCAGGATAGTACCGAAGCCGATCGGAACCAAAAGCAGCGGCTCAAAGCCTTTGCTAATAGCCAAAAACAGCAGCACCAAACCCACAGTCATCATTACCAGCTGACCGAGCTGCATCTGCGCAAGCCCTGAACTGGCCCATAAACTGATTAAATTTTCCATCTCCAGCGACTCCTTAAGCCAGGGTTACCAAAACATCACCGACTGTCACGCTGTCGCCGCTTTTCGCTCTTACCTCAACAATCTGACCAGCAGCTGGTGCGCTCACCGAGGTTTCCATCTTCATCGCTTCAAGAATGGCAATGCTCTCCCCTTCAGCAACCTGCTGGCCGGGCTGAACCAATACCTTGACCACTGTACCAGCCAGCGGCGCAGCAACTGGCTCACCGCCAGTGGTTACAGCGGCGGCTGATGGCGCACTGGCTGCGCTGCCCCCAGCAGCGGCAATTGCACTGACATCACCACCATCGGTAACTGCAACAGTGTATGAGCGACCTTCAACTTCTACGGTGTATATTTCTTCACCGGCATCGTTGGTCTGCACCTTGGACTTGCCTGTAGGTGCCGGCTCAAAGGCATCCGGGTTATTTTTATTCTGCAGGAACTTAAGGCCCACTTGCGGGAATAATGAGTAGGTCAGGACATCATCGATCTGCCCTTCACCACCGCTCAATTCAAAACCGTGCTCAGCGGACAATCCCTCTAACTCAAGAGTCAGGGCCTCAAGCTCCGGCTCAAGGTTGTCGGCGGGCCGGCAAGTAATGGCCTCTTCGCCATCATCCAGCACTTTTGCCTGCAACTCAGCACTGACTGGCGCAGGTGTGGCACCGTATTCACCGCGCAAAACACCAGCAGTTTCTTTGGAAATCGACTTGTAGCGCTCACCCGTCAACACATTGAGAACAGCCTGGGTACCAACAATTTGCGACGTTGGTGTAACCAGTGGGATAAAACCAAGGTCTTCGCGAACCTTGGGAATTTCAGAGAGAACATCATCGAGACGGTCTTCAGCGCCCTGCTGGCGCAGCTGGGATTCCATATTGGTGAGCATGCCACCGGGAACCTGGGCAACCAGGATTCGCGAATCCACGCCGCGCAGTGAACCTTCAAACTCAGCATATTTCTTACGCACATCCCTAAAGTAGGCAGCGATTCCTTCAAGCTGGCCAACATCCAAACCGGAATCACGCTCTGTGCCCTTAAAGATTGAGACCACTGATTCAGTTGCCGAGTGACCGTAGGTCATCGACATCGACGATATCGCGGTATCGACATTATCGATACCAGCTTCAACACATTTCATAATGGTGCTTGTAGAGAGGCCTGTCGTCGCATGACAGTGCAGTTGCAGCGGAATAGAAACCGCAGCCTTCAATTTGGTAACCAGCTCGAAGCCAGCATAGGGCGTCAACAGACCAGCCATATCCTTGATACAGATAGAGTCGGCGCCAGCATCTTCAAGCTGGCGACCCAGGTCAACCCAGCGGTCGATGGTATGCACAGGGCTTACTGTGTAGGAGATTGTTCCCTGGGCGTGCTTGCCAACCTGCTTAACCGCACGCAGTGCAGTCTCAAGGTTGCGCATATCATTCATAGCATCGAAGACGCGGAATACATCAATACCATTGATGGCCGCTCGTTCGACAAATTTTTCTACCACATCATCTGCATAGTGACGGTAGCCGAGGATATTCTGGCCACGGAAAAGCATTTGCTGGGGCGTATTGGGCATTGCCTTTTTAATTTCACGAATACGATCCCAGGGATCTTCGCCGAGAAAACGAATACAGGCATCAAATGTAGCGCCCCCCCATGACTCCATCGACCAGTAGCCGACCTTGTCGAGCTCGGCTGCAATTGGCAGCATATCGTCAATGCGCATACGGGTTGCAAACAGGGATTGGTGCGCATCGCGCAATACTACTTCTGTAATGCCTAGGGCGGCAGTTTTCGAGGGCATATTCATGTCCGTTTAGTATGTTTCAGTGAAGTTTATTCGGTTATCTACTTGCGATGTTGGTCAATTGCAGCCTGTATCACTTTAGCAATTCGCGGCTCAACCGGGGCCGTAGCAGCAGCCTGGACAGGGACATCCGGAACCACTTCGGCCTCAACAACCAGCTTATTGACAACCATCGACATCAACGTGGTGATTCCAACCATCAGGGTGAGAAAAGTAAAAACCGTGCCCATACCGTAGAGCATCAAATCCAGACCCTGCGTAATAAGTGTTGAATCCATTAGTATTCCAAGTTATTCGATGAAAAATTATTCGATGATTTAAAAATATTTCAGGTCTCCGAGAGACCGCAGCCCAAAACTATATCAATAAGCGGATTTTTTGCAAGTATGGCTTTGCTTTCAGCACCAGTAAACCTACAATCCGCACTCTTATTTATGCCTCATATTAAGGATAATTGTCACCATGCGAATCAAAGAGCTTCTCAACCAGCGCTTCTCCGCCGCCATGCAGGCCGCAGGAATTCCCGACGACTGCTCTCCGACTTTAGCCCTCAGCGGCAAACCGCAGTTTGGTGACTACCAGGCAAATGGCGCCATGGGCGCAGCCAAGCGACTTAAAACCAACCCGCGGGAACTGGCACAAAAGATTCTCGACAACCTGGATCTCGACGGCATCGCCGACAAACTGGAGATTGCCGGCCCCGGGTTTATTAATATTTATCTCAGCGACAAATTTCTCGCCACTGCCCTTGCGGCGAGTGAGAGTTCAGCAGTCGCAACCAAAACCCCCAACCCACAGACTGTTGTGGTTGACTACTCATCCCCCAACCTCGCCAAAGAGATGCATGTAGGTCATCTGCGCTCGACGATTATCGGCGATGCCATCGCCAGGGTTCTGGAACACCAGGGACACAAAGTTGTCCGCCAAAATCATATGGGCGACTGGGGCACGCAGTTCGGTATGCTGATTGCGGAGCTGGAACAGCAACTCAGTGAAGGCGAGCAGGCCGAGCTGGCGCTCAATGATCTCGAGGTGTTTTACCAGCAGTCGAAAAAACACTTTGATGAAGACCCGGAATTTGCCGATACCGCCAGGGCCTATGTGGTAAAACTCCAGTCCGGCGACCAGCACTGTCGCACTCTCTGGCAGAAATTTATCCAGGTCTCCGTGGCCCATAACCTGGAGATTTATAAGCAGCTTAATGTGGGCCTTAGCGAAGCACATATTATGCCCGAGAGCGCCTACAACGATGACCTGCAGAATGTACTCGACGACCTGGCAGCCAAGGGGCTGGCGGTTGAGAGCGATGGCGCCAGGGTAGTCTTTCTTGAAGAGCTGGCCGACAAACATGGCGAGCCCTCAGTAATGATTGTGCAGAAGTCCGGCGGCGGTTTTCTCTACGCCACTTCCGACCTGGCGGCAATGCGCTACCGGGTCAATAAACTCCGGGCCGACCGTATTATCTACTCAATTGATGCGCGCCAGTCCCTGCATATGAAGCAGGTGTTTACCGCCGCCCGCAAAGCAGGCTATGCACCGCAGAACGTCGGCCTTGAACACCACCCCTTTGGCACCATGATGGGCAAGGACGGCAAACCGTTTAAAACCCGCAGTGGCGGAACCGTAAAGCTGGCGGACTTGCTGGTTGAAGCCGTAGAGCGTGCCGAGCGACTGCTGCGCGACAAAAACACCGATCTCAGCGACGCGGATATAGAGCTTATTGCGCGCAAAGTGGGCATCGGCGCAATCAAGTATGCCGACCTCAGTAAAACCCGCACTAATGATTATATTTTTGACTGGGATGCAATGATGTCTTTCGAGGGCAATACAGCGCCCTACCTTCAATATGCCTATACAAGAATTCGCAGTATTTTCCGCAAAGCCAATATAGATCCCCAGACCTTTAGTGCCGAGATCAATATTATTGAGCCCCAGGAAAAATCCCTGGCGATGAAACTGCTGCAGTTTGATGAGGTTGTCGACCAGGTTGCCAGCGACGGTTACCCGCACATCCTGTGTAACTATGTCTACGAACTGGCCAGTGCCTTTATGTCATTTTACGAGCACTGCCCAATACTCAAAGAAGGTGTTGATGAAAAAAGCCAACAGAGTCGCCTGCATCTGAGCAGGCAAGCGTCCGAAACTATCGCCAAAGGGCTGGATCTGCTCGGCATCGAAGTTATGGAAAAAATGTAACGGTTGATGCTGGCAGCAATTTAAACGTCCCAATTGGAAATAACAATTTTAGGACTCGCCACTTATGCGCCTGCCAACTTTAATCCTCCTCAGCTTTCTCGTCAGCAGCTGTAATAATGATATCAACAGCGACAGTCATATAAGGCCAGTCGAACGGGGTCTGGACCAGGTCAGCGCAGAACTGCGCAAGCAGCAGGTCAAAAACCCCAGCTATAAAATCCACCTAAACTTAAATGCCCAGGGCCGCGACTTTAGCGGCAGCAATATTATCGATTTTGATTTCCACCCCCAGGGCAGCGACCTGACCATCGATTTTACCAACGGCACTATTAACCAGCTAAGAATTAACGGTGTGCCAGGTGACTATCAATACAATGGTTTTTTTATCAGTATCGCCGAGCAGCAACTGGCCAGGGGCAACAACCGCATAGAGATCAGCTACAGCCACCCCTATAGTAAAGATGGCGCCGGACTCTACTACTTCAAAGATCCACTCGACGGCAGCGTCTACACCTACAGTGACCTGGAACCCTATGATGCCAACCGTATCTTTCCACTCTTTGACCAGCCCAACTTAAAAGCCAGGTTTACCCTTAGCGTAGATGCGCCTGCGAGCTGGCAGGTAATCAGCGCCAACCGCGAAATATCCATCAGCAAAAACGCCGACCGCGCGCTCTGGGAATTCCCGCCAACACTGCCTATTAGCAGCTATATTATGCCGGTGCATGCCGGTGAGTATGCCAGCTTTGACCTGGGTGAATATCAAGGTATTCCCCTGCGGCTGTTCTCCCGCCAGTCAAATGCCCAGTATGTGCCTGTCGACGAATGGAATGCAGCCACTCGACACGGCTTTGCCTTCTTCAATGACTTTTTTGGTATCGACTATCCGTTTGGCAAATACGACCAGATCGCCGTGCCTGATTTTAATTCCGGCGCTATGGAGAATGTCGGCGCAGTGACATTCTCCGACCGTTTTTGCTGTATTCCGGGCACCCGAGGAATCGCGGAAAAATCTTTTCTGATCAATGCAATTCTCCATGAACAGGCCCATATGTGGTTTGGCAACCTGGTCACCATGGATTGGTGGGACGATATTTGGCTGAATGAGAGCTTTGCGGAAATTGCCAGTTACTTTGCCCTAGAGAGCTATGCCGCTTTCGATCAACCCTGGCTGGAATTTCTCCTGCAGCGCA
>JBMYPM010000047.1:0-8241 GCA_049600275.1 Porticoccaceae bacterium
CTATTAAAAGTAGGGTTCCGCAGGGACTGTCTTCCTGGGAGGCATTCAGGTAATTGCTGATACTCTCGATAAGCCGCGGACTGACCGGCAGGCCGGCGAGGGTTTCATACTGGTCGCCTTTGATACTCGCGGCGAGCTTGCTGTGGTTATCGAGTACTTCCGGTTCCCGCTGATCTGCTGTAGAGGCCTCATAAACCGGTTCCTCTGTCTCCCGGGGCCGGGCATTTGCTTCAAGCGATGGAGGCGTTTTGAGTTTTTCGGGGACTTTGCCTGGCAGGGCTTCGGCAGATAGAGGAGCCTTGATTGAAGTTTCCACTGTCGCCAGGTCTGTGGTGGAGAATTCCTCAACCACCATTTTGGCCAGTGATGGCAGTGGATAGAGTATTAGGCAGAGCACCTCTTCGGCATCTTCGAGCGCACCGCTGGATACGACAATTTCGTCCTGTTCAAGGATATTTTCAGAGCGCCAGAGAATGCCCTCCAGCTGGTCATCCTGAAGCTTTTTTATAACCTGCTTAAACTGTTGAATTGATTCGGGCTGATGATCCTGGTCTTCGCCGATGGCGGTGCCGATAATTTGCCAGCGTTCACACTGGAGAATGGAAAGGGCCTGGGCGCTGGCATCAATACAGACACCATAGGAAAAAAACACCGTGCCAAACGGCGCTGTATGGAGAACTTTTTTATACAGGTGGTTTCTGTTTGGCATCCTTTGCTCAAATCCCGCTGCTGTTGCAGCTTGCTGTTATTGGTCCTGCGTTTTTTAATCCAGCTTTCTAGTCCAGCTTTTTAGTCCAGCTCTTCGATCCACGCCATCTGTATAGCTTCGAGAATTTTCTCTCCACAACGCTCCGGGTCATCGGAAAACTCTTCAAGTTCGAGAACCCATTTGCGCAGATCGACAAAATTTACATACTGCGGATCTACATCCGGATGGTTATCCGTCAGTTCAATGGCGATATCATGTATATCAGTCCACTTTAGCATAGCCTATTACTCCATTTTGTGCCGATATCAGTGCTTTTCAGACACCATATTAATCGTGTACTTGGGGATTTCCACCACCAGATCTTTATCGCCGGGAATAACCTGACAGCTCAGTCGCGAGTCCGGATCAACACCCCAGGCCATATCCAGGTAATCCTCTTCCAGCTCATCAGCCTCGGGCAACTCGGCAAATCCCTCGCGCACATGGACATGGCAGGTAGTGCAGGCACAGGACATCTCGCAGGCGTGCTCGATCTCTATACCACTGCGCAGGGCTGCTTCACAGACACTCTCGCCGGGATTTGACTCGACGACCGCGCCATCCGGGCAGATTTCTTCATGGGGTAAAAATACTATGCGTGCCATTATAGGTTTGTCTCCACATCATCAATACTTTGTCCGGCCAGTGCACTTTTTATGCTGGCGTCCATTCGGCGGGCGGCAAACTCTTCGCTGACCTTGCCCACCGATTCAATTTGTCGTGCCAGTGCGCGGTGCTCCGTGCTGTTGGCGCGCACTTCCTGCAACTCTTTAATCGCCACTTCCAGGCATTGGAATTCATCCGCTTCGAGCAGGCTGCTGCCATCCTTTTCCAGTGCCGCCTGCAGATCCTCAATCATTCTATCTGCCTCGACCTGCTGTTCGCGCAGGGCTCGCGCCTGCATATCCTCGCGGGCATGGCTAAAGGAGTCCTGCAACATCTCGGTTATTTCATTTTCCTGCAGGCCATAGGAGGGCTTAACCTCAATACGCGACTCAACACCGCTAATGGTTTCCCTGGCAGTGACGCTTAACAGGCCATCAGCATCCACCTGGTAGGTCACGCGAATCTTTGCCGCACCGGCCACCATTGGCGGGATACCGCGCAGCTCAAAGCGCGCCAGTGAGCGACAATCTGCGGCCAACTCGCGCTCGCCCTGCAATACATGCACTGCCATTGCCGTCTGGCCATCTTTAAATGTGGTGAATTCCTGGGCTCTGGAGACCGGGATAGTGGTATTGCGGTGGATAATTTTTTCAATCAGTCCACCCATGGTCTCAATACCCAGCGACAGCGGGATTACATCCAGCAGCAACATCTCATCGCCGGACTTATTGCCCACCAGCACCTCTGCTTGCAGGGCGGCACCCATTGCAACCACGCGATCCGGATCAATCTTTGAGTGGGGCTGGCGATTAAATAGCTGTTCGACTTTTTCACGGACGCGCAGGGCGCGGGTTGAGCCACCGACAAGAATTACTTCGTCGACCTGATCTGTGCTGAGGCCTGCATCGCGCAGTGATTTTTTCGAGGCGCGCAGGGTTTTATCAATCAGGCCATCAATCAGCTGGTTAAGCATTTCACGGCTCAGGGTGCCCTGCCAATCGAGCACTTCGATCTCTACAGATTCCTGATCGGTCAACTCTTCTTTGGCGGACTTGGCTGTCTCCAACAGTATGCGCTGCTCTACGGGCTCGAGATTTTCATCCATACCTACCTGCTGGCGAATCCACTCGGCAATTGCACGGTCGAAGTCATCGCCACCCAGTGCCGAATCACCCCCGGTTGCGAGCACTTCAAAAACCCCACGGGAAAGCCGCAGAATTGAAATATCGAAAGTACCACCACCCAAATCGTAGACTGCAATAACGCTCTCTTCGGCTTGGTCGAGGCCATAGGCGATTGCCGCAGCAGTGGGCTCATTCAGCAATCGTAAAACTTTAATTCCAGCGAGGGTCGCCGCATCTTTTGTAGCCTGGCGCTGGGCATCATCAAAGTAGGCAGGTACGGTGATTACCGCACCATCCAACATTCCGCCAAGAGCAATCTCGGCGCGCCCTGCCAGCTTGCGAAGAATTTCAGCAGAGACCTGGATCGGGCTAACCGCGCCGCCGGCAGTAATAATTTTTGGCATGCCGCCGTCGTCTTCAGCAAAGTTGTAGGGCAACTGGCCACCGAAGGTTTTTACATCGGCAATACCGCGGCCCATCAGGCGTTTGACTGATGACAGGGTATTTAAGGGATCGCTGACATTGTGTTCGGCGGCCTCTTCACCAATACAGCTAACACCCTCTTTTATATAGTGAACAACTGAGGGAAGCAGATGCCTGCCCTGCTCATCGGCAAGGGTCTCCGGCATACCACTGCGCACAGCGGCAACCAGCGAGTTGGTGGTGCCCAGGTCAATACCCACTGCGTGCTTGCGCTGGTGGGGTTGCGGAGATTGTCCGGGTTCTGAAATTTGCAGTAGTGCCACGGTTTAAAAATCCTCTAGCTCTTCTTCGCGCTGCTCGATCTCATCCAGCAGCTTGGCAAAGAATTGCATTTTCGCCACTGTGTCCAGGGCGTCATTATAATTAGCTGCGCTGTGCTGCGCCTGGAAATCCTCCTGCAGCTGCAGATACTGGATCTGCACATTGTCGCGCATGCTCTCCAGTCCAGCCAATGGATCGGCGCTGTCACGAATCTCTTCAAGCTTTTCACGAAACTCTATCTGGGCCATCAGGAAGCTCGCATCACTGGTGATATGGCTCTCTTGATCAGCATCTATAGATTCCAGCTCAAGCATATATTGAGCCCGCTTAAGGGGACATTTTAGGGTTTCGTAGGCCTGGTTGATCAGCGAGGTAGCCTGTACGGCGAGGCGCTTTTCAACGTCTCCCTTGGCGGCGAAGCGATCGGGATGAAATTCACGCTGTAGTTGACGATAGCGGCTGTCGAGAAGAGAGCGATCTATCTGCCAACCCGGCGGCAGAGAGAATATCTCGTAGAAGTTGCTTGTCTCTAACAGCTTGGTGGATAAATCCAATGTCTTAACACCATTTATAGTTGGTCATTAATGGTCGGTCATTATATGGCCGGCCACTAAACGTGGAAGCTCTCGCCGCAACCACATTCATCTTTTACATTGGGATTTTTAAATTCAAAGCCTTCGTTTAAACCCTCTTTGACATAATCGAGCTGTGTGCCGTCGAGGTAGACAAGACTTTTGGGATCGATAATTAACTTGATATCACCACATTGAAAAACCTCGTCTTCAGCTTCTGCGCTGTCGACAAACTCGAGAACATAAGAGAGCCCAGAGCAACCGGTGGTGCGAACACCGAGACGAATGCCAACACCTTTAGCGCGATGCTCAAGGTGTTTAATTACATGCTGCTCCGCAGCTGGTGTCATTGTGATAGCCATAAGGTCAATCAGCTCTCCTGCTTTTCCCGAATATCACGAACCGCCGCTTTAATGGCATCTTCAGCCAGTACCGAGCAGTGAATCTTTACTGGCGGCAGTGCCAGCTCTTCAGCAATTTCGGTGTTTTTAATTTCCGCAGCATCGTCGATATGCTTGCCTTTAACCCATTCAGTCAGCAGTGAGCTGGACGCAATTGCCGAACCACAGCCGTAGGTTTTGAACTTGGCATCTTCGATAACACCCTGATCATCAACCTGAATCTGCAGACGCATAACATCGCCACAGGCCGGTGCTCCAACCATGCCAGTACCGACATTTTTTGAGCTGTCGTCGAGCTTGCCAACGTTGCGTGGGTTTTCGTAATGATCAATAACTTTTTCACTGTAAGCCATTTTGATGACTCCTATATAATAACTTTTAAATTCTTTTAACTTCTTTTAAGGGCAAGCAGAACGCCGTTTAGTGCGCCGCCCACTCTACCTGACTTAAATCGACACCATCTTTGAACATATCCCATAGTGGCGATAGTTCGCGCAGCTTGGTCACTGCATGGCGTACTTTTGCGATGGCATCGTCGATATCCTGTTCAGTGGTATAGCGACCGATACTAAAGCGAATCGAGCTGTGCGCCATCTCATCATTCAGACCCAGTGCGCGCAGCACATAGGATGGTTCGAGGCTGGCCGAGGTACAGGCCGAACCGGAGGACACAGCCAGATCGCGCAGTGCCATAATCAGCGACTCACCTTCAACAAAGGCGAAACTGATATTCACAATGCCCGGGACATGCTGATCCGGTGATCCATTTAAATGAACCTCTTCCATATCTGATACGCCTTCCCAGAGTCTTGTCCGCAGTTTTTCAATGCGCGCTGACTCTTCGGCGAGTACTTCACCACCAATGCGGAAGGCTTCGCCCATACCGGCAATCTGGTGAGTCGGTAATGTGCCTGAACGCATGCCGCGCTCATGACCGCCACCGTGCATCTGCGCTTCAATACGTACGCGCGGCTTGCGACGCACATAGAGAGCACCAATACCTTTGGGGCCGTAAATTTTGTGGGCGGAGAACGACATCATATCGACTTTCATCGCTTCGACATCTATAGGCGTCTTGCCAGCGCTCTGGGCGGCATCCACATGAAAGAAAACCTTGTTTTCACGACAGATTGCGCCGATCGCAGCTATATCATTGCGTGTGCCGATCTCGTTATTAACATGCATAATCGACACAACAGTAGTGTCTTCACGAAGAGCATCGGCAACTGCCTGGGGCTGAATCAGGCCATTTTTATCTGGGTCCAGATAGGTAACCTCAAAGCCTTCACGCTCAAGCTGGCGACAGGTATCCAGAGTCGCCTTGTGCTCGATACGCGATGTAACCACATGCTTGCCTTTGCGCTGGTTAAAGTGTGCGCAGCCTTTAATGGCCAGGTTGCTGGCTTCGGTGGCGCCAGAGGTCCAGACGATTTCGCGGGGATCCGCATTAATCATATTGGCAACCTGCTCACGGGCCTCTTCGACCGCCGCTTCAGCTTCCCAACCAAAGGTGTGAGAGCGCGACGCCGGATTGCCGTAGTGGCCAGTTGGCGTTAGGTATTGCATCATTTTCTCTGCAACTGCTGGATCAACCGGGGTTGTCGCAGCGTAGTCGAGATAAATCGGAAGACTCATTTACTTCTCCAGTTTTAGCAGGCACCTGCCTGCGGGCTTTCACTTAAAATTAACAGCTGGTCCACTTGACGCTGAGCAATGTTTTTAACATCGCGCCTGGCCATTAAATGGGCCAGCGAAATACCGTTTAAAAAATTGTGTATCTCTGCTGTAAGCTCATCCCAGAGAGCGTGGGTAAGGCATATCTCGCCCCCCTGACAATCACCCTTTCCCTGGCAACTAGTGGTATCTACAGACTCATTGACAGCTTCAATAATCTGCGCAATATAAATATCTTCGCTAGATCGCCCCAGACGGTAGCCGCCACCGGGGCCACGCACGCTGGAAACCAGCTCAGACTGTCGCAATCTCGAGAACAGTTGCTCAAGATACGAGAGAGAGATCGATTGTCGTTCAGATATTTCGGACAGTGATACCGGCTTGTCGTCAGCGTGGATGGTTAGATCCAGCATGGCTGTAACAGCATAGCGTCCTTTGGTTGTCAGTCGCATACTAAGCTCCGCTTCTGCGCTCCGTGCGCCATTCAGATCGAAATTATCTAATACCCGACTATTTTAGTCAATTAAATACCCGATTAATTTTATCAACTATTCGAGCTATTTTTTGATTGTACGCTGCACCGAAGACAATAGACCACGAAGTATGGAAACCTCCATCTCATCCATTCTCACACGGTTAAACAACCTGCGCATCCGCGTTAAAAGCTGCTTGGGGTTCTCTGGATCGTAAAACTTTAAATCGGCCATGGTTGTGGCCAGGTGTTCATGGAAATACTCCAGGTCACCTGCATTCACCGGCGGCTGGTCCCACTCGGTGAGTGCCGGCAGATTGCCCTGCTCATCAGCAAGGCTGGCCATACGCACTTCATAGGCGAGAACCTGTACGGCAGTTGCCAAATTGAGCGAGCTATATTCGGGATTGGATGGGATATGCACATGATAATGGCACTTTTGCAGCTCATCGTTGGTCAATCCGCGGTCTTCGCGACCAAATAGCAGCGCAGTTTTGTGCTTTTCCGCTTCGAGATAGGTTTTTTCGCCGCATTCCCGAGGATTGAGCAATGGCCATGGAATTCTGCGCTCGCGGGCACTGGTACCGACTACCAGACCACAGTCGGCAATCGCCTCATCGACAGATTCAACAATAGTCGCATTGGCCAGCACATCTCTGGCACCGGCAGCTCGCCACACCGCTCGCGGCGCCGGATACTCTTTTGGCTGAACCAGGTACAGCTCTCCAAGACCCATATTTTTCATGGCCCGCGCAGCACCGCCAATATTGCCCGGATGGGTGGTATTGACCAGCACGATTCGAATATTTGCCTGTCGCTCGGATATTGACACTTAGCACCTCTTGTAGACTTATATAGCCCAGAATACCCATGGGCCAAAAAACGGCCGCGAGTGTAGCAGAATCACTCTTCTCTGGCACTGTAGTTCTGTTACAATGCGCGCGCTCTTTAAGTCACTCGATAAGTTAATTGGAATTTCAACATGCAACCAATGGTTAATATTGCCCTTCGCGCTGCCCGCACGGCAGGTGAAATGATTGTCAAATCTGCAGACAACCTCGATTTGGTGAAAGTTGATGAGAAAGGTCGACACGACTTTGTCACTGAAGTAGACAAACGCTCTGAAGAGACCATTATCTACCATATCCAGAAAGCCTACCCCGATCACCGTTTTCTCTGCGAGGAGAGCGGCGTCAGCGGAAACCCCGACAGCGATGTCGAGTGGATTATTGATCCATTAGATGGAACCACCAATTTTGTTCGCGGCATACCCCATGTTGCTATCTCGATTGCCTGCCGTATCAAAGGCCGTATTGAGCACGCGGTAATTCTCGAGCCATTTAAACAGGAAGAATTTACTGCCAGCCGCGGTGATGGTGCCAGATTAAATGGCCGCCGTATTCGCGTCTCCGGTCGCCCCAGTGAAGTCGGTGCCCTCTACTCTACCGGCATCCCATTTAGCTCACCCTCTTTTGACTATATGGCTGGCTACCTTAAATGCATGCATGAATTTGCCGACAACTCTTCGGGCATCAGGCGTATGGGTGCGGCATCACTGGACCTGGCCTATATTGCTGCTGGTCGTATGGATGCTTTCTGGGAAATGTACTTAAAGCCCTGGGATATTGCTGCTGGCGCACTATTGGTAAGGGAAGCTGGCGGTATGGTCAGTGACTTCCAGGGAGCAGAGAAGTTTCTCGATAGTGGACATATTGTCGCCTGCACACCAAAACTGTTTAAGCCCACTTTAAAAGTGCTGGCGAAAAACCTCGGCAACCTTAAGTAAGCACCTAAACAAAAACAGCCCTGAGCGTCTCGTCAAAAGAGACCAGTTCTTTCGAGGAGCCAGTAGGCACTGCAGATTCCAACGGCATAGACAGCTATATCGGCAAGCCTCACC
>JBMYPM010000048.1:0-8226 GCA_049600275.1 Porticoccaceae bacterium
ACGGTCGCCATGCAGGAAAACTGCACAGAGCAGGATGGAACAGTGACAATAGACGGTGCTGTAAGCGTCGCTGCCAATATCCGCCGCAAAGGACAGGATATCCAGGCGGGCCAGACTGTTCTCAGTGCGGGTACTCAATTGCGCGCCCAGGAGATGGGGCTGTTATCCTCTATCGGTATTAAAACAATAGAGGTCTTCAAACCCCTGAGGATCGCTATTTTTTCTACGGGTGATGAGCTGGTCGAGCCGGGCGAAGCACTTCATCCCGGGCAAATTTACAATTCCAATCGAGCCACCCTGATAGGTTTAATCCAGTCCCTGGGTATGCGCACGGTTGATCTGGGCACAGTGCCGGATAGTCTCGAAGCCACTGAAGCAGTGTTGCAAAAAGCTGCCGCAGAAGGGGATATTATTTTAAGCGCCGGCGGTGTATCTGTTGGCGATGAAGACTATGTAAAGCGCGCTGTGGCCGCATTGGGCAGTATTGATTTTTGGAAGGTTGCTATTAAGCCTGGCAAACCCCTGGCTTTTGGCCAGGTTGATAGCACGCCCTTTATTGGCCTTCCGGGAAATCCCGCCTCTGTATTTGTCACCTTTATGATTTTAGCGCGGCCTTTTCTTTTGGCCTGCCAGGGCCTAAAAGAGGTTTCGCCTCGCGCTTTAAAAGCCGTGGCCCAATTTGCAAAGCCTGGTGAAAAGCGCCAGGTCTACCTGCGTGGCAAACTGACAGAGAGCGGTGCGGAAATCTACCCGAACCAGAGTAGCGGTGTACTATCCTCAGCCTGCTGGGGCGATATTTTTGTTGTACAGCAGAGTGGTCAATCAATACAGGTTGGCGATCTGGTCGAAGTACTCCCCTACAGTATGTAAAGTCAACATGATTGCGGCAATAAATGAGTAACAGAAATCTTAAAACAGACAGGCCATCACTGGTCGACCCCTTTGGTCGAACCGTTGACTACCTGCGCCTGTCGGTTACCGACCGCTGCAATTTACGCTGTACCTACTGTATGGCCGAGGAGATGACCTTTCTGCCCAAACAGCAGATTCTCAGTCTTGAAGAGCTGCGCGATATGGCTGCGGCTTTTGTCGAGCTGGGTATTCGCAAAATACGTTTAACCGGCGGTGAGCCACTGATCAGGCGCGATATTATTAAGCTGGTCAGCTCACTGGCAGCCTTGCCGGGGCTGGAAGAAGTGACCATGACCACCAACGGTGTGCTGCTGCCAGCCATGGCCCAGCCATTAAAAGATGCTGGCCTCTCAAGGCTGAATATCAGTATCGACAGCCTTAAGGCAGAACGCTTTAAACAGCTTACCCGGGTTGGCAACCTCCACGAGGTTATTGAGGGTATCCAGGCGGCAGCTGCAGTGGGCTTTAAAAAGATCAAACTCAATGCGGTAATCCTCGCCGGCTTTAATGATGATGAGGTTGTCGACCTGGCGCGCTTTGCTGTAGAGCAGGGCATGGATATCTCCTTTATCGAGGAGATGCCCCTGGGCGAAATAGACGCCCATAAAAGGATAAACACACAGATCACCAGCAGCAGTTTGCGGCAACAGCTGGCATCAGAATTTACCCTGGTTGACAGTGCAGAGACCACCGGTGGTCCATCACGCTATATGCAGGTTGCCAATAGCGAATCCAAAATCGGTTTTATCTCGCCGATGTCGAATAACTTCTGTGAATCCTGTAACCGTGTGCGGATGACCGCAGAAGGGCGTTTGCTGCTCTGTCTTGGCAATGAGCACAGTATGGATTTACGCGAGGTAATACGCAGTAATCCCGGTAACAGTGAACTGCTGAAAAGCAAAATTACTGAAGCCCTGAAAAATAAACCCGAGCGCCATTATTTTGATCCCGACCAGGTCGATATAGTGCGCTTTATGAATATGACCGGTGGTTGACCTCGGTGCTTGTTGAATCAGTATTGGCGGAGATGTTCGCCTTTGAATACAGCTACTGGTT
This sequence comes from Porticoccaceae bacterium, assembly GCA_049600275.1. Classification (GTDB taxonomy): domain Bacteria; phylum Pseudomonadota; class Gammaproteobacteria; order Pseudomonadales; family Porticoccaceae; genus HTCC2207. Next base: position 1,969 of record JBMYPM010000048.1, read on the forward strand.
ACTGGCCGCTATTGCCCTGATGGCGGTACTCTACTCCTCGGTGGGTCATGGCGGTGCCTCGGGCTACCTGGCAGCCATGGCACTCTGGGGCCTGGCCCCGGAAGAGATGCGTCCCGCGGCCCTGGCAATGAATATTATTGTAACCAGCTGGCTTTTATACCGCTTTCAGCCCTATAAACTGATGCCCTACAAGCTATTTTGGCCCCTGGTGATAGTCTCAACCCCGGCGGCTTTTGTGGGCGGGCTGTGGAAAATGGATGCCCTGAGTTACCACCTGCTTGTAGGCATGCTAATGGCCTTGGCGGCACTGCGTATGATTATCAGCGCAAAACCCGTGGAGAAAGTCGCCTTGCCCGCCCATTGGTTATTGATAACGGTCGGACTCTTATTGGGTCTCTCTGCCGGATTAACCGGTATAGGCGGCGGTGTGTTTTTAAGTCCGCTGCTGCTGATTTTTGGTTGGTGTACCGTTCGCCAGAGCACTGCTGTTGCCGCGGGGTTTATTCTTCTAAACTCAATTGGCGGCCTGTCAGGCTATATAATCAGTGGCCAGCCCTGGCCCCTCGGAACAGGCTGGTTAATGATTGTCGCCTTTGTCGGCTGCTTGCTTGGCGCTGAGATTGCCTCCCATCGAGCCACGCCAGTTACCCTGCGAAAACTGCTCGCAGCTGTATTGATGATTGCCGCGGGTAAAATGATCTTCACCGCCTTTTAGTCTCTATTGCGCTAGCTGGCGTGCAGGCGCATCAGCCCTTCCTGGATAGTACTGGCAACCAGCCGCCCATCGCGGGTAAAGAAAGAGCCGCGACTGAGTCCCCGGGCATGGCTGGATCTCGGGCTGTCCATGGCATAGAGCAGCCACTCATCGGCCCTGAACTTATCGTGGAACCAGATACAGTGATCCAGGGATGCGGGCTGCAGCCCGGAAGTTGCCAGGCTGGCCCCATGGGGAAGCAGTGCAGTGCCCATCAGGTTGTAGTCCGAGGCAAAGGCGAGAATTGCCTGATGCAGCGCCTTGTCCTGCCTGTTATCAGTATCGGCGATAACGCCTGCGGCCTTTACCCAGATCAGCTGTTCCGCCTCCCTGGCCGATGGATTGACCAGGTCCACCGGATTCACTGAGCGCATCTCAATGGGGCGGTTGATGCTGTCTTCCGCTTTCCTGCCCATGGCTTCGAGGAGTTTGGCCCAGCGCAGGCTGTCATCACTGAGTTCCTCTGGCGGTGCACACTGGGGCATAGTGGCCTGGTGGCAGAAACCCTGCTCCGGCACCTGAAAGGAAAGCTCTGTATTGAAGATGGCACTGCCACGCTGTGAGGCCACTACCCGGCGCGTGGTAAAGGATTTACCGTCGCGAATGCCATCGACTTCAAACAGAATTGGCAGGCTGGGATCACCGGGACGTAAAAAATAGGCATGCTGGGAGTGCACCATGCGCTCCCCTGGCACTGTGTCCTGAGCGGCACGCATAGCCTGGGCAAAAACCTGGCCACCAAAAACTCGTTTATTGCGGGTTGGCGGAGTCTGTCCCCTGTAGATATTGGTGTCGATCCTTTCCAGATCGAGAGTGTCGAGTAATTGCGCCAATGCGTCAGTCATCTACTTATCCCTGTTATCTAATAGCTCGTATATACCAAGGTGAATAGTAAAACTCCCGAGTCATAAAAGCACGAAAAAAAGCCCTGTATATAGGCTCTGCCTGTCACCCAAATGCTTGAAAGCAGCAATAACGTCCTGTAAGTTCGATCCCCTGTATCAACTTATTATAAGAATAAAAAACGCTGATCCAAACCAGCGCAACAGCAGGAGACAACATTGACTGATTTACAGGCTTTCAGGCAAGAGACCCGCGACTGGCTGGAAGAGAACTGTCCTCCCAGCATGCGCTTTCCCATAACCAATTCAGACGATGCCTGTTGGGGTGGTCGCAACTGGACGTTTAAAAGTGAAGAGCAAAAGCAGTGGATGGAGCGCATGGCAGCCCGGGGCTGGACGGCACCGGACTGGCCTGCTGAATACGGTGGTGGCGGTTTAAATAAAGCTGAAACCAAGATTCTTAAAGAAGAGATGGCGCGAATCAATGCCCGCTCTCCACTGGACAGCTTTGGTATCTGGATGATTGGCCCGGCACTGCTAAAGTTTGGCTCTGAAGCCCTGAAACAGCAGCATTTACCCCCCATTGTGCGCGGCGAAATTCGCTGGTGCCAGGGTTACTCCGAGCCGGGCGCCGGTTCTGATCTCGCCGGTCTACAGGCCAAAGGTGAAGATCGGGGTGATCACTTTATCGCCAATGGCCAGAAGGTGTGGACCTCCTATGCGGATAAATGCGACTGGATGTTCTGTCTGTTGCGCACAGATTTTGAAGCGAAAAAACAGATGGGTATCAGCCTGGTGCTGTTTGATATGACAACACCTGGCGTAACTCCCAAGCCCATTAAACTGATCTCCGGCAGCTCTCCCTTCTGTGAAACCTTCCTCGACAATGTCCGCGTAGAAAAAGACCAGGTGGTTGGCGAGATCAACCAGGGCTGGACTATCGCCAAATACCTGCTGACTCACGAGCGGGAAATGATCGGTGGTTTTGGCCTGACCGATGCTGGCTCTGAAACCCTCGGCCAGATTGCCGCCAGAACCCTGGGTGTAGAGTCTGGCCGCATAAGCAACCCACTATTACGCGCGGATATCCTTAAATGGGAGATTGATGGCGCAGCATTTGCCATGACCGCAGAGCGGGTTACCGACGAAGTTAAATCCGGCCATGGTGTAGGCGCAACCTCAGCGATGCTTAAGTACGCTGGTACCGAACTGAATAAACGCCGCTTTGAGCTGATGATGAAAATCGATGGCAGTGACGCAATGATCTGGGACGGTGCCAACTCCAATGGCGGTTGGACGCCGCGTACCTGGCTGCGCACCAAAGGCAACTCAATTGAGGGTGGAACCTCGGAAGTTCAGCTCAATATTATCGCTAAAAATATCCTGGGTTTGGGTTAAGGGGGCAAAATTATGGCATTGGTTATAAACGAAGAGCAGCAAATGCTAAAAGAGTCAGCACAGGGTTTCCTGGCTGAGTTTGCCCCGGTTGCCGAATTGCGAAAACAGCGCGATGCAGGCAGCGAAAAAGGTTATGCAGACAATCTCTGGGCCCAGATGGTGGATATGGGCTGGGCGGCAATTCTAGTGCCCGAAGCCTATGGCGGCCTGGAATTTGGTCATGTGGGCATGGGCCAGATTGTCGAGCAGAGTGGGCGGACACTGACCGCATCGCCACTGTTCTCAACTGCAATTCTCGGTGTCACAGCGATCAATCACTGTGCAAGCCAAGCGCAAAAAACCGAACTGCTCGGCGCCATTGCCGGGGGTGAGATAACCACCGCACTGGCAGTTGATGAACAAATTCACCATGCGCCTGCGCAGATCAGCACCACAGCAGCTGCCAGCGGGCAGGGGTATTTGTTAAATGGCAGCAAGCGCTTTGTAGTCGATGGCAGCTCGGCGGACAGGCTGATTGTGGCCGCGCGCACCGGCGGTGATGCTGGCGATAGTGAAGGTATCAGTCTTTTTATTGTCGATCCCACTGCAACCGGTGTTGAGATCCAGCGCACCGAGATGGTCGATTGCCGGAACTATGCCAGTATCAATTTTAATAATGTTGAACTGCCTGAATCCGCTCTACTGGGTGAAGAGGGCAGTGGCTCCGGCGCCCTGTCGGCAACATTGGATGTCGGCAATGCTTTTCTTGCCGCAGAGTTACTGGGGATAGCGCAACAGACCTTTGATACTACTCTGCAGTACCTAAAAGAGCGCAAGCAGTTTGGTGTGCTTATCGGCTCATTCCAGGCCCTGCAGCACCGAGCAGCCCACTGGTGGAGTGAAATTGAGCTGTGTAAGTCAGTGGTCTTAAAGGCCCTGCAAGCACTGGATGGAGGGGACGCCAAAAGCCCGCTGCTGGTCAGTATTGCCAAGGCCAAACTCTGTGAGGTCTCTGAGCTGGCCACCAATGAAGCTATACAGATGCACGGTGGTATAGGTATGACTGATGAATATGATATAGGTTTCTATATCAAGCGCGCCCGGCCGGCTGCTATGCTGTTTGGCGACTACAGTTACCATGGGGATCGCTACGCGCTGCTCTCCGGCTACTAGACCAGCAGTGTTGGAATTTTTAGAAAAAATAAAATTAGAATAATTAAAAGGGATAAGCAGATGGACTTAGGTATTAGTGACAAGGTCAAACCCATACTGGCGGAAGTTAAGCATTTTATTGATACAGAGATTCTGCCAATGGAGGCGGAGTATTTCGCTGAGGTTGGCAAAGGTGATCGCTGGACTTATACCGAGCGCCAGACTGAAATCCTCGAAGGTCTAAAGGCCAAGGCCAGGGCCAAAAACCTGTGGAACTTCTTCCTTACCCACTGGCCCGGTGGACATGGTTTAAATACCGTTGAATATGCCTATATTGCCGAAGAGACCGGCCGCTCGCACCTGGCCCCGGAAGTGTTTAACTGCTCGGCGCCGGATACCGGCAATATGGAAGTGCTGGCGCGCTTTTGTACGGACGAGCAAAAAGAGCGCTGGTTAACGCCGCTGCTCAATGGTGAAATCCGCTCTGCCTACGCCATGACCGAGCCGGATGTGGCCTCGTCCGATGCGACCAATATCTCAATGTCCTGTGTTGCCGATGGCGACGAATGGGTATTGAATGGCGAGAAGATCTGGATATCCGGTGCTGGTGACCCGCGCTGTGAAATTATGATTGTGATGTGCAATACCAACCCGGACGCACCTCGCCACTCCCGTCACTCCCAGGTACTGGTTCCCTTTGCCACGCCCGGCGTGCAAAACCTGCGACCGATGGAAATTTTCAATATAGATGATGCCCCTCACGGCCATATGCATATGCGTTTTACCGATGTGCGGGTCCCCAAAGAAAATATGATCCTCGGTCAAGGCCGGGGTTTTGAAGTGGCCCAGGGTCGCTTGGGGCCGGGCCGCATCCACCACTGTATGCGATCAATCGGTCTTGCCGAAGCGGCTTTAAAGCTGATGTGTGAACGCTCTCTTGAGCGAGAAGCCTTTGGCCGTCCGCTGGCTAAACTGGGCGCTAATGTGGATATTATTGCCCAGGCGCGAATCGATATTGAGATGACTCGCCTGCTCTGTCTGAAAGCCGCCTGGCTGATGGATAATGTGGGCACCGATGCGGCGCAACCCTATATCTCGATGATCAAGGTCGCGGCTCCAAATATGGCGCTAAAGATTATTGATGAAGCTATACAGATGTATGGTGGTCTCGGTCTGTCCCAGGATACGCCGCTGGCAAACTGGTATGGCGGGCAGCGTGTACTGCGCTTTGCCGATGGTCCGGACGCGGTTCACCGTATGGTGATTGGCCGCCGCGAGCTAAAACAATATATGTAAGTGATAACCGACCAATAACAATAATTACAGGGTAGGACTGCATGATGAAAGCACTTGTCTGCAATGAGTTTGCACCGCCAGAACAGCTGGATCTTGAAGAGCGCCCCACGCCGGAAGTTGGCAAGGGTGAGATCCTGATTGATGTCAAAGCATCTGGCGTTAACTTTCCCGATCTATTGACGGTTCAGGGCAAATACCAGTTTAAACCGCCGCTGCCTTTTGTACCCGGTGCTGAAGTGGCTGGTGTTGTCTCTGCTGTGGGTGAGGCAGTCAGTACCCGCAAGGTTGGAGACAGAGTAATTGCAACAGTCCCCTTTGGCGGTTTTTCAGAGCAGTGTGTAACCTCGGAATACATGTCGTTTGCTATGGGTGAGACCATGAGCTTCGAGCAGGCGGCGGGTTTTGCCATTACCTATGGAACCTCTTATTACGCCCTTAAGCAGCAGGCCAGGATTCAGCCCGGTGAAACGCTTTTGGTAATGGGTGCGGCTGGGGGTGTGGGTATTGCCACTATCCAGATTGCCAAGGCGATGGGCGCTACAGTGATTGCTGCTGCCAGCAGTGAGGAGAAACTGGATTTTGCCTCTGAGGCCGGGGCTGATCTGCGCATTAATTATTCCACTGAGAATCTTAAGGAACAGGTTAAGGCGCTGACCAAGGGCAGGGGGGCAGATGTGATCTATGATCCTGTGGGCGGTGATTTTTCCGAGCAGGCGTTTCGCGCTATTGCCTGGGATGGCCGCTTTTTGGTGATTGGTTTTGCCTCTGGCCCGATTCCCAAGATGCCGTTAAATCTCTGTCTGCTAAAAGGCGCTTCTATTGTCGGTGTCTGGTGGG
>JBMYPM010000049.1:0-8166 GCA_049600275.1 Porticoccaceae bacterium
TTCACGCCCTGTATACCAATCTCTACCTGCTGGCCGATGTGGTTTTCTGTGTCGGCGCACCACTGCTGATTATTACTGCCAGCGCCGGCTGGTGGTTACTCGATGAAGTCAGCTACCTGGCCCTGCTCGGCTACTGCTGCATGATCTCCCTTATTGTTTTTACTGGTCTCTACAGTAACCTGGTACGCCTGTTATCCCTGGGATACTTTTTCGGTTGGTGGTTACTGTCGGAGGAGATGTTGCTCTACCCGTTTTTAGCACCAGCGCTGGTGCAGGAAAATATGGCCATTATGCTTGGCGGCTTTGCGAATAGCTGGTTGCCGGTGATTGGACTTCTGCTGAGCCTTTTCCTTTTAGCTCGCCGGGGCAGGGCCAGGCTTATAGAGAAAGATAATGGGGCTGAGAACCGGGAGATTGTAAGAGATCTGCCAGGATTATTTACCAGGCCCTTTAACCGTGAATTATTTGGCAGCTATCTCTCGATATTTTGCCTGTTGATGGCTGCACCCCTGGGTATATTAATACTTAACAATGTTATTGGTTATCTCAATACCCATGTCCTGTTTGCCGGCTTTGCAATCTGGATAATGGACAGGCTCTGGCAGTCTGATGTGGTCGATGAACCGGCCTTATCCTCGGATTTCAGGTATTTCACCAACCTGATTTTGAAGCTTTAGCAGGCTGGTTAATCTTCCAGGGCAGGTTATAAGCTTTTCGCAACAGTTAATTCTATCCCCGAAGGGCTTTGCTCTATAATTTCGGCTCTAGTGTATTTATCGAGGTTTGTGCTTTGCTCAGGATTTTACTTTCAGTATCAGTTCCCGCTCTTTTCTCACTTCTACTTACTGGCTGCCTGGGCTCGCCGGAAGGGGTGGTGGCCATTGATGGTTTTAATAAGCAGCGCTATCTCGGTCGCTGGTATGAGGTGGCGCGCCTTGATCATTCTTTTGAGCGCGGGCTTAGCAATGTGATGGCGGATTACTCCCTGCGTGAAGACGGGGGTATTCGGGTGATCAATCGAGGTTATTCAGCAGAGGAAAGTGCCTGGCAGGAGGCAGAGGGCAGGGCCTATTTTGTCGGGGATGAGCAGCAGGGCCATTTAAAGGTTTCGTTTTTCGGTCCCTTTTACGGTTCGTATATTATTTTTGAAATGGACAGGGCGGACTACCAGTACGCCTTTGTTGCCGGTAACAGTAGAGACTATTTGTGGCTGTTGGCGAGAACGCCAACCATTAGCCCTTTGTTGCGGGAACGGTTTATAAAGCAGGTTGGTGAACTGGGTTTTGACCCGGAGGCGTTAATCTTTGTTGACCAGGGGCTTAATAAGTCACAGGCAGCTGAAGTAAATTAACGCTTAATTGCTTGCAGTCTGTGTGTCGCTTTCTGGCTCCAATTCTTCTTCAAGAGGGTTGGTTATCTCTACTTCATGGGGTTTTATATTGACCAGTATGCCCATTTTGGGATGATCGAGGTAATAGCTCTGCTGTTCTTCCAGGCGTTTTGACTGGTCAAAAACCCACAGGCTTGAAACCGGGTAGCTGGTTGGTTGCGGTGGGGTGGGCTGCTCTTCCTGTTGGGGCTCTATGCTTTCCGTTGCCGAGCTTTCCATTCCCAAGCTTTCCATCCCCGAGCTATCAATTACCGTGGCGCCAAAAAAGAAATTTTCCAGATCCTCTTCATTGATCGAAACTTCCAGGCTTTTTAGGTCAGCCTGTCCATCACTCAGGCTGGGTTCCGGTATAGCGGGAAAGGCTGGAAGCTCAATCCATTTTGCTGAGTCCGGCTTGTTGGCGGAAGTCTCGTTTGAAAAGCTTGCAAGCCAAAGATCAGACTGGAAGTGCAGGAATCGCGACTTGTAAAAGCGCAGGCTGCCTTCGATTTCAAAGCGATCCTGGAACTGCTTGCCGGCTTTGATAAGCACCCAGGGGTCAGCGGCATTTTTATCGGCGGCAAAACGCCAGGCCTCGTGAAAAACCACATTGTATTTGGCGCGACGATCCAGGGCCCTGGCGCTGTCATTGAGATCGCGTAATTCCCTATCCAGCTTGATAAAGGGTTTTTCATATCGCGGAGTATAAATTTGCTCTTCTTCTGGCTCAGCTTCTTCTGCCACAGTTTGCGCCGCGGGGATGTCGTTCTCAATACCAGTGGCAACCGCAGGCACAAGAAGAGGGGTTAGCAGGGGCTCAGAATCCACAGGCTCCAATACTGCGGAGCCAAAAGCCGGACTGGCAAAAGCCAGCGCAGGGTCTTCAACCGCAACCACCGGGATAGCGCGTTCAGGCTCCGGGGCATTGATATCAATAACCGGGTAGTTATTGCCAATATAGTCGGTATCCAGCAACTGCAGAATATTTTCCGGAAAGTCGAGGCTGTATTTTCGCGGTGGCTGTTCACTGCCGGCGTACCCCTGTTGGGTAAAGATAACTACTTCCACCTGGTACCAGGAGAGCAGCTGGGGATCATCGGCCTCTTGGGCAATACTTGAATGGATAGCCACTGTTGTACCAAACATGGCAAAGGCATAAGCCCGCAGGCACGTTGCGAGCCGCGAAGAATTCTGCTGATAATCTCTGTCTGTAACTGGGCTATTCATAACCGAGCTTATTCATATTCGAGCTTATTCCTTTACTGCGATTGAATGCTATTTATTCACCTGGCCGGGGCAGCAACTGGCTTAGAATTTCAGTTACTCCGTCAACACGCTCTGCAGCGCTTTCCATAGGCATAGTGAAACTCAGTTGATCATTGTTTTGCAAGCGGAATATGCCCGGATGTGCCTGAACCATTTGGATGATGGTTATCGGCTCAACACTGGTGCTGGCGCTGAATTTTAGTCTGCCGCCATTGGGGCCGGCTTCAATTTTTAACAGCCCGAGCTGCTCGCCAGTCTGGCGCAGTTTTGCCAGTTCAAACAGAGTTTTGACTGGATCCGGCAACAGGCCAAAGCGATCGATCATCTCAACCTGCAGTTCATGGAGCTGGGTATCGGTCTCACAGTTAGCCAGGCGTTTGTAGAGGGTCAGGCGCATATTGACATCCGGCAGGTAGTCATCCGGTATCAGGGCCGGCAGATGCAGGTTAACCTCTATACCCTGGTCCATACTGGCACCCAGTTCCGGCTGTTTGCCTTCCCTGATGGTTTTAACTGCGCGCTCAAGCATTTCCATATACAGGGTAAAGCCGATTGCCTGGATATGACCGCTCTGCTCTTCGCCGAGCAGTTCACCGGCACCGCGAATCTCCAGGTCATTGGTGGCCAGGGTAAAGCCGGAGCCTAGATGATCAGCCGCAGAGATAGCGTCGAGACGTTTCCTGGCATCCTCGGTCATCGCTTTGGGATGAGGCGTCAGCAGGTAGGCATAGGCCTGGTGGTGTGAGCGACCCACACGCCCGCGCAGCTGGTGCAGTTGCGCCAGGCCAAAGCGATCAGCCCGTTCAATAAGGATGGTATTGGCGCTGGGAATATCGATACCGGTTTCAATAATTGTCGTACAGACCAGGACATTAAAACGCTGGTGGTAGAAGTCTGACATCACCTGTTCCAGCTGGCGCTCGCGCATTTGGCCGTGGGCAATATTAATTCGCGCCTCGGGAACCAGCTGCTGTAATTCATTGGCAATACGCTGGATATTCTTTACATCATTGTGCAGGAAATAGACCTGGCCGCCACGCAGAATTTCACGCAGTATGGCCTCGCGGGTAACCCGGTCTTCCTGCTGGCGAATAAAGGTTTTTACCGACAGGCGTCGGGCTGGGGGTGTGGCAATAATCGACAGGTCGCGAACCGCATGCATGGACATATTCAGGGTGCGCGGAATAGGGGTGGCGGTCATGGCGAGAATATCCACCGAGGTGCGCAGGGATTTAATCTTGTCCTTCTGGCGCACACCGAAGCGATGTTCCTCATCGATTATCAGCAGTCCCAGGCGTCTAAAGTCAATTCTCGCATGGAGCAGTTTGTGGGTGCTGATAAGGATATCCACCTTGCCACTTTCAGCATCGGCAATGACCTGGTCCTGCTCCTGGGCCGTGCGGAAGCGTGAGAGCTCCTCTATCACCACCGGCCAGTTGGCAAAGCGATCGCGGAAGTTCTGCAGGTGCTGGTGAGCCAGCAGGGTTGTTGGCACCAGCACTACCACCTGCTTGCCGCTGGATACGGCGGTAAAGGCGGCGCGCATCGCCACTTCGGTCTTACCAAAGCCGACATCACCACAGACCAGGCGATCCATTGGCCGCGGGCTGAGCAGGTCGCGCCGCACAGCTTCGATAGCCTCGAACTGATCGCCGGTTTCCTCAAAGGGAAATTCACTGCTGAACTTTCTGTAGTCCTCTTCGTTATCGGCACAGGCAAAGCCGGTTTTGGCTGCCCGCCGGGCATAGATATCCAGCAGTTCGGCGGCCGTATCGCGCACCTGTTTAACCGCTTTCTCCTTTGCCTTAACCCATTTGTCACTGCCGAGTTTATGCAGTGGCGCCATAGCCTGGTCACCGCCGCCAAAGCGGCTGATTAAATGCAGTGAGGAGACCGGCACATAGAGTTTTGCATCGTTGGCGTAGACCAGCATCAAAAACTCCTGGGGAGATTTGTCCACATCCAGGGTGACCAGCCCCTGGTAGCGACCGACCCCGTGATCCATATGCACCACCGGTGCGCCGTGCTCGAGTTCGGCGAGGCTTTTAAAAATATAGTCAGGTGACTCGGAGGCCTTGGAACGGCGGCGGCGCTGCATTACCTGCTGGCCAAACAGTTCGCCCTCAGTAATCAGGCAGATTCCCTGCTCCGGGCAGTAGACACCCTGGTCGATCGGGTAGGTGGTGACAGCGTATCTGGCGTCGCTTTCGAGAAATGCCTGCCAGTGCGGTAGTTCAGTGGTTACCAGATCAATTTTCTTTAGCATTCCCGCCAGTACTTCACGGCGTCCCGCAGATTCTGCGCAGAACAGAACCCGGCCATTAAAGCCCTGCAGAAACTCTTCCAGCTTCGACATTGGGTTGTTCAGCTTGGCATTCGCAGCCACATCGGGAACTGCACGCAGATTGATATTCTGGCTGCCGGCATTCTCGGCAACTGCCTGTCGATCAATCTCGGTGCGCGGTAACTTTTTTATCTGCTGAAAGACTTCATCGACAGCCAGGAAAAGCTGTTTCGGCGGCAGGATAGGGCGGGTGGGATCCACGCTATATTCAGTGTAACGGGCTTTTGCATCCTGCCAGAAGGTCTCTGCGGCCTGCTCTATACCCACATGGCTGAACAGCTGGGTGTTTTCAGGCAGATAGTCAAAGAGGCTGGCGGTTTGCTCAAAGAACAGGCTCAGGTAGTACTCGATACCCTGGGGGGCAATGCCGTCATTAATATCCCGGTAGACCGGACATTTCGAGGCATCGGTATCAAAGTTGTCATGCCAGTTATTGAGGAAAAAATTAGTCGCCTGCTTGTCGAGGGGAAATTCCCTTGCCGGAAGGAGCTGGATCTGGGAAACATTTTCCGTGGTGCGCTGGGACTCCGCATCAAACAGGCGCAGCGTTTCAATTTCATCGTCGAGCAGGTCAATCCGCAGGGGCTGTTTTTCACCCATTGGAAAGATATCAATCAGTGAGCCGCGAAAGGCGTATTCACCATGCTCATAAACGGTGTCGACACGCTTATAGCCGGCTTTGGACAGTTGCTCCTGAAGCCTGTCGCGATCAAGCTCTTCACCGACCTGGTAAGAAAAGGTACGCGAGGCGATAAAGTCTGTAGGTGCCAGCCGGTGCAGCAGGGTTGGCAGGGGGACTATTAAGAGAGCCTGTCTGGCCTTGGGCAGGTTGGCCAGGGTTTGCACCCGCGCCGAGATAATATCCTGGTGGGGCGAGAAGATATCGTAGGGCAGGGTTTCCCAGTCGGGGAAACTGAGGATTTCCAGATCCTGTTCGGCGGTAAAAAACTTCAGGGTTCTCGCTTGGGCCGCTGCTTCACGGGCAGTTTCGGTAACCAGTACGCTGAGGCCATTGTGCTGGCAGGCAGCCTCGGCAACAGCCAGTGCGCGACCGGCGGCCTGGAGCTCGCCCCAGTAATTCTTATGGCCAGGTTGACCGGCGATATTGAGATTGAGAGCTGTCATAAAACCTGCAATTTGGGTGTTTTTCTCGCACCTGCGATCAAGCGGCGAACATTTAAGGTTGGGCATTTTACTCGGCTGGGGCTATTGATAATAGGAATATTCTCTATGCGCTGAAGTTAATCTAAAAGCCTGCGTTCAGTGACTATACTTACCAGACATCACATAGGATTCATGTGATTTCTTTAAATGGATAAAAGGACCCGTATAGTGACAGAGCAAAATCGCCCCACACCCAAAGATTTTTTCAAAGACTGGAAGCAGCGTGAAGCACTTGCAGAAGGGATGATCCCGATTATTGGCAAGCTCTACCGCGAGCGCAATGTCTCAACTTATATGTATGGCAGCAGCATGGTCAACAAGTCGGTTATCGACTTGATGAAAGCCCACCGCAGAGTGCGCCAGGTCGAGCAAAATGAACTGTCCGAGTTTGACTCGTCGCCAATGATTGAGGCTATCGCCAAACTGCAGCTCGGCCCCGCCCATCTGGACCTGGGAAAAATGGTGGTCAAATACCAGAGTATTGGCAATGGTCGAAGTATCGACGAATTTGCCCGGGACGAGTTGCGGGATATTATTGGCTCGGATATCAAACCGCTGCCCCAGCCCCAGGATGTGGTGCTCTATGGGTTTGGGCGCATAGGCCGCCTGGTGGCGCGAATCCTGGTGGATAAGGCCGGGGGTGGTGATGTGTTGCGCCTGCGCGCCATCGTTATTCGCAAAAGCAAGAATGATCACGATCTGGAGAAGCGTGCAGCGCTATTGAGGCGCGACTCTGTTCACGGTTCCTTTAAGGGGACTATTCGGGTTCTCGAAAGTGAAAATACCCTGGTTATCAACGGTAATCCGGTCAAGGTGATCTACGCTAATTCCCCGTCAGAAATTGATTACACCGAGTATGGCATCAGCAATGCACTGATTGTCGATAACACCGGTGTCTGGAAGGATAATGCCGGCCTCGGTGGGCACCTGCGTCCCGGTGCGGCAAAAGTGCTGCTGACAGCGCCGGCCGGGGATGATATTCCAAATATTGTCTACGGTATCAATCACGCTGAAATTACCCCGGAGCGCAAGATTATCAGCGCCGCCTCCTGTACCACCAATGCAATAGTGCCGGTTCTGAAGTGCCTGCTGGATGAATATGGTGTGACCAGCGGCCATGTTGAAACTGTTCACGCCTACACCAACGACCAGAACCTGATTGATAACTATCACAGCGGTGATCGCCGCGGTCGCAGTGCCGCCTTAAATATGGTGCTGACATCCACTGGCGCAGCCAAGGCGGTATCCAAGGCGATCCCTGAGCTAAAGGGCAAGCTGACCGGCAATGCGATTCGTGTGCCGACGCCAAATGTCTCCATGGCGATTCTCAACCTGCAGCTCGGTCGCGAGACCAGCGTCGAGGAGCTCAATGAGTTTATGCGCCAGAAGGCGCTGCACTCAGAGCTGCAGCAGCAGATTGGCTACACTATCTCCACCGAGGCGGTGTCCACTGACTTTGTCGGTTCCCGCCAGGCCTGTGTGCTGGACTCCCAGGCGACTATTGTCGACGGCAAGAGCTGTGTTCTTTACTGCTGGTATGACAATGAGTTTGGCTACAGCTGCCAGGTGGTGCGTTGCCTGGAGAAATTTGCCGGAGTTATCTGGCCCAGTTACCCCAGGCAGAGCTTATTGGATAAGGACTCAATAGAGCAGGGCCCTAAAAGTGAAAGCCCAAATAAAGAGACCCTGTTAAACCAGGTCTAGCTTTTCGACTGTAAAAATACCCGCCGGTTGTGAGAACAGCCCGCGGGTATTTTTTTGTCCTGGGGTTTTCGTTTTCCCAGTGCCGCTTCACTGGATAGCTGCCTGTAAAGAATTGATTATTTCTGCCAAATCCCATCCCGCAAGATTATTTGCAACTGATATTGAAAACTTTAGCTTTTCTACCCCTTTTGAGACTGGAATCAGAGAGTCTAGACCTTTATAATGCCGCCCGATCTTTTTCGGCGAAAATAACACGTCATCTGTGTGTCGACACTAAAACTAAAAGGGCTCGCCGTCTGGATATTTTCTGTTCAGGCAG
>JBMYPM010000050.1:0-8141 GCA_049600275.1 Porticoccaceae bacterium
TGGACACTGGATTCTGGATCAAGGGTGAGGAATTACTATGCACGGCTTAATGATGGACTCCCAGCTAACCATAACAACAATAATGAAGCATGCTGATCGCATTCACGGTAGCCGCGAAATCGTCTCCGTGACTATGGACAATCCATGCCATCGCTATACCTATAAAGATGCCTTCCGTCGGGTTCGACAGCTCGGCAATGCCCTGCAGGATATAGGGTTTGAAATGGGTGATCGAATTGCCACCCTGGCATGGAATGACTACCGCCACTTTGAACTCTATTACGGCATCTCCTGTTCCGGGCAGATATGCCACACCATCAATCCAAGGCTATTTCCCGAGCAGATCGAATACATCATTAACCATGCGGAAGATAAATGGGTATTTACCGATGTGCTGTTTGTGCCACTGCTCGAGCAACTGCAGGACAGGCTGACCACCGTAGAGGGTTTTGTGGTGCTTACCGATAAAGCCAATATGCCAGAGACCAGCTTGCGCAATGTGCACTGTTACGAGACCTTTATCGGTTCCCAGAGCGATACTTTCGAGTGGCCGGAGTTCGATGAGAATACCGCCAGCTCAATGTGCTACACCTCGGGCACAACAGGTAATCCCAAAGGCGTTGTCTACAGCCACCGCAGTACGCTGCTGCATTCAATGATGGGATCGCTGCCGGATATTATGAATCTCTCCGGTGACGATGTGATTATGCCGATTGTGCCAATGTTCCATGTCAACGCCTGGGGCACTGCATACAACGCGCCAATGGTTGGTGCCAAGTTGGTTTTCCCCGGCCCGAAAATGGCCGACGGTGAAACCCTGACCGCATTAATCAACAGCGAAAAAATCAATTATTCCCTCGGTGTGCCCACGGTCTGGCTGGCCCTAGTGAACTACCTTAACGCCTCGGGAGAGACAGTCGAGTCATTGAAAAGTGTTGTGGTTGGTGGCTCCGCCTGTCCCCTGTCGCTGATGAAAGAGATGGAAAAGCACGGGGTGTGGATGCACGCCGGATGGGGAATGACGGAAATGAGCCCGCTGGGAAGTTACAACAGGCCTATGGCGTGGATGAAAGACAGGTCCCAGGAAGAGATAGATGCCTATCGAATACGCGCCGGCCGGGTGGTCTATGGAGTGGAAATGAAAATTGTCGATGCCGACAACAATGAACTGCCCTGGGATGGAATAGCCTCGGGGGTGCTAAAAGTTAAAGGCCCCTGGGTCTGCAGTGGCTACTTCAAACTCGATGACAGTGCCGAATTGGATGAACAGGGCTGGTTTGATACCGGCGATATGGCAGCCATCGACGAGTATGGCTATGTGGTGATTACCGACCGGGTCAAAGATGTTATTAAGTCTGGGGGTGAATGGATCAGCTCCATTGATGTGGAGAATGCCGCCATGTCACACGCGGATGTTCAGGAGGCTGCCGTTATTGGCGTACCCGATCCAAAGTGGACCGAGAGGCCGCTGTTAATTGTTGTGCCCGTCGAGGGAGCCAGTCCCGATAAGAAGAGTATTCTCGCCTCTCTTGAGGGCAAAATAGCCAAGTGGTGGATACCGGAAGACTGTGTTTTTATCGATGAAATCCCCCATACGGCCACCGGCAAAATCAGCAAAAAAGATCTTCGCGATCAATTTGCAGATTACCAGAACCACTAATAGGGTTGAACGTTTTATCGGTTGAACGTTATAGGGCAAATTATTTGCACCAAATAACGAAGTCGCGCATAGTTACGCCTTAACTGACCGCTGGTGTTTTATGACTGATTTTTTGATTGCCCCATCCATTCTGTCCGCCAATTTTGCCCGTCTTGGAGAAGAGGTTGACGCAGTGCTCGAAGCCGGAGCCGATGTTGTTCACTTTGATGTGATGGATAATCACTATGTGCCCAATCTCACCATTGGTCCCATGGTCTGCAAAGCCCTGCGCGATCACGGTGTGACCGCACCCATCGATGTACACCTGATGGTGCAGCCGGTGGATGATCTTATTCGTATGTTTGCCGATGCCGGCGCAACCTATATCACCTTTCATCCGGAAGCCTCCAACCATGTAGATCGCTCACTGCAGCTGGTTCGCGATCTTGGCTGCAAGGCCGGGCTGGTGCTTAACCCGGCAACTGGCCTGGACTCGGTGCGCTGGGTAATGGATCGTATGGATATGCTGTTGCTGATGTCGGTTAACCCCGGATTTGGCGGCCAGAAGTTTATTCCATCAACCCTCGACAAGCTGGCCGAGGCGAGAAAATTGATTGACAGCAGCGGCCAGGATATTCGCCTTGAGATTGATGGCGGAGTTACCGTGCAAAATATTCGCGAGATTGCCGCAGCGGGAGCAGATACTTTTGTTGCCGGGTCGGCAATCTATGGTGCCGAAGATTACTCTGAAGTTATCGGCAAGATGCGCAGCGAGCTTGCCAAGGCCTGAGCAGGCAAAAACTATAATTAACAATCTTTTCGCGCAGACGGTTTGTTGAATCTGCGCAATTGATTACAATAGCGAATCCCCTACTGGAGACGGGTCGTGAAATACTTGAGTTCCAAACAGTTTGACAGTGATTGTCGCGAGTGGCGTTGGCGCATCTAGTGCCAGACGCGGCGTATTTTCGCCAAAACAAAACCACTCTGTTAGAGAACCAGGAACACCTATTATGACCCCCGAAATTTTTGCTGATTTAGCCCGCCAAGACTTTAACCGTATCCCGGTTACACGCGAAGTCCTTGCCGATCTTGAAACCCCCTTAAGTGTTTACCTAAAGCTCGCCCAGGGCCCCAACTCCTATATGTTCGAGTCTGTCCAGGGCGGTGAGAAGTGGGGGCGTTACTCACTGATCGGTTTGCAGACATCCACCGTGCTCAAGGTTTTTGGCCAGCGACTCGAAATTGTTCGCGACGGCAAACCCATGGTCAATCGCAATACCACTGACCCCCTGGGTGAAGTCGAGAAATTCCGCCAGTTGTTCAGTATGCCCAACCTTCCGGATCTGCCGCGGTTTACCGGTGGCCTGGTCGGTTACTTTGGCTATGACACCGTGCGTTTTGTCGAGCGCCGGCTGGCCGAAACTGCGCCGCGAGATGAGCTCGGCACCCCGGATATTATGCTGATGGCTTCGGATGAAGTTGCAGTCTTCGACAATCTTTCCGGAACCATTATGCTGGTGGTGCATGTGGATGCCAAAGATCCCGAGTCACTGCAGAAAGCCGAAGCTCGGCTCGACGAGCTGGAACAGCAATTAGCCCAGCCCACCCCGGAATTGCCGCCAATGAATATGAGCGGCGATGGGATCTCGGAAAAAGATTTTATCTCCAGTTTTGGCGAGCAGGAATTCAAGAACAGCGTAGAAAAAATTAAAGACTATGTGATGGCCGGCGATGTTATGCAGGTGGTTCCATCACAGCGACTGTCGGCACCCTTTGATGCCTCGCCGATTAATCTCTACCGCGCACTGCGTCGCCTCAATCCATCACCCTATATGTACTTTCTCGACATGGGTGATTTTCATATTGTCGGTTCGTCCCCAGAGGTATTGGCCCGACTGGAAGATGGCGAGGTCACTGTGCGACCTATCGCAGGCACCCGCAAGCGCGGTGAAACTGCAGAGGAAGACCAGGCGATGGAAGATGAGATGCTCGCCGATCCAAAAGAGATTGCCGAACATTTAATGTTGATCGATCTGGGCCGCAACGATGTTGGCCGAATCAGTAAAACTGGCAGCGTCAAAGTGACGGAAAAAATGGTCGTCGAACGCTACTCCCATGTAATGCATATCACCTCCAATGTCACCGGCCAGGTTGTCGATGGCATGGGCAGTCTCGAAGTACTTAAAGCCACCTTGCCAGCAGGTACCCTGAGTGGTGCACCAAAAATTCGTGCCATGGAAATTATCGACGAGCTCGAGCCGGTCAAACGCAGCATCTACGGAGGCGCGGTTGGCTATATC
The DNA here is from genome assembly GCA_049600275.1 of Porticoccaceae bacterium. GTDB lineage: Bacteria > Pseudomonadota > Gammaproteobacteria > Pseudomonadales > Porticoccaceae > HTCC2207. The sequence continues at coordinate 3,943 of JBMYPM010000050.1, forward strand.
GGCTGGAATGGCAATATGGATACCGCAATCGCTATCCGCACAGCAGTGATCAAAGATGGCATGCTGCATGTGCAGGCCGGCGCCGGAGTTGTGGCAGATTCTATTCCCGAGCTGGAGTGGAAAGAAACAATGAATAAAGCTCGAGCAGTAATGCGCGCAGCGGCCATGGTTTGTGGGCAAGCCGACGAAAAGTCAGGTGGAGAATCAAAATGATATTAATGATCGATAACTACGATTCCTTCACCTACAACATCGTCCAGTACCTCGCCGAGTTAGATGCAGATGTGCAGGTTCATCGCAATGATGAAATCACCATTGCCGAAATTGAGAAACTGGCCCCGGAGAAAATCGTTATTTCTCCCGGCCCCTGCACACCTAACGAAGCCGGTGTCTCCGTCGAAGTGATTAAAACCTTTGCCGGGCGCATTCCAATTCTCGGTATCTGTCTCGGGCACCAGAGTATAGGCCAGGCATTTGGCGGGGATATTGTTCGCGCCAAACAGGTTATGCACGGTAAGACATCGATGATGTACCACAGCGACAGCGGCGTTTTTAAAGGGCTGAGCAAGCCCTTTGAGGCCACGCGTTATCACTCGCTGGTGATAGACCAGGCGACCCTGCCCAACTGTCTTGAGGTAACCGCCTGGACTCAAAATGACGATGGCAGCATCGATGAAATCATGGGCGTTCGGCATAAAGAGCTGGCGGTTGAAGGCGTGCAGTTTCATCCTGAATCAATCCTGACTCAGCACGGACACGATCTGTTAAATAATTTTCTCAAGAGCTGATTGGAGTTAAATAGAGTGGATATCAAGCAGGCCCTGGAATTAGTGGTTAACGGAAACAACCTCAGCTCCGCAGAGATGCGCGATGTGATGCGCCAGATTATGACCGGCAATGCCGGCGATGCGCAGATCGGTGGTTTTCTAATTGCCCTGCGTATGAAGGGTGAAACCATCGATGAGATTGCCGGCGCTGTCGAAGTGATGCGCGAACTGGCAACTGGTGTAAAAGTTTCCGGCGATGGCTTAGTGGATATTGTCGGCACCGGTGGTGATGAATCCAATTTATTTAATGTCTCAACTGCATCGACCTTTGTGGTTGCGGCAGCGGGCGGCCAGGTAGCCAAACACGGTAATCGCTCTGTCAGCAGTAACAGTGGTGCAGCAGATTTGCTGGAAGCCGCTGGCGTCAATCTGAATTTAAATCCCGATCAGGTAGCGCTCTGTGTCCAGGAGTTGGGTGTTGGCTTTATGTTTGCCCCGGCCCATCACAGTGCTATGAAACACGCGATAGGCCCGCGGCGCGAGCTGAGCCTGCGCACTATTTTTAATATTCTCGGGCCCATGACCAATCCCGCTGGAGTAAAGCGACAGCTGATCGGTGTCTATGACAAGGCGCTGTGCAAGCCAATGGCTGAAGTGCTGGGAAGACTGGGTGCAGAGCATATTATGATTGTCCACTCCGCCGATGGCCTGGATGAAATCAGTATCGCCACAGAGACCTATGTCGCCGAATATAAAAATGGTGCAGTCACAGAATATACGATTGCACCGGAAGACTTTTTGGTCGAGCGCCAGAGCCTCGAGGGCCTGGATGTCGAAGATGCCAAACAGTCTCTGGCAATGATTATTGATGCCTTGGGCAAACAGGCTGGCCCCAACGCTGGTAAAGCCGCAGATATTATTGCCCTGAATGCTGGCGCCGCACTCTATGTTGCCGGTTGTGCAACGGATATGGGCGAGGGCGTAGCCATGGCCCAGGACGCAATAGGCTCGGGACTGGCGCGAGCGAGAATTACTGACCTGGCAACCTTCACCCAGGTTCAGCAAGACGGCGAATAAAAAAGAGATAAAAAATGAGTTCTGATACACCCACCATATTGAAAAAAATTCTTGCCCGTAAGCATGAAGAGATTGCCGAGCGCAGTGCCCAGGTAAGCATTCCCCAGCTGATTGAAAAAGCCAAATCCGCGTCGACACCCCGGGGTTTTGCCGCAGCTATAGCCGCGAAAATTGCCGCAGGCCAGTCTGGTGTTATTGCCGAGATTAAAAAAGCCTCGCCGAGCAAAGGTGTTATCCGCGAAGACTTCGATCCCGCAGCGATTGCCCAGAGCTATGAAAAGGGCGGTGCCTGTTGCCTGTCAGTTTTAACCGATGTGGATTTCTTCCAGGGCGCAGATGAATATTTAAAAATGGCCCGCAGTGCCAGCACACTGCCGGTGATTCGCAAGGATTTTATTATCGACGAATATCAAATCTACGAAGCCCGCGCCATGGGTGCAGATTGCATACTGTTAATTGTTTCCGCTCTATCGGAACAGCAGCTTAATCAGTTGCATGGGGTAGCGCGGTCGCTGGGTATGGATGTGTTGATTGAAGTTCATGATGAAGCGGAACTGGATATAGCCCTCAAGCTGGATAACCCAATGGTCGGCATTAATAACCGCAATTTGCACAGCTTTGAAGTCTCGCTGGAAAACACCTATAAGCTACTCAGCAAAATTCCTGCGGATAAAATCGTTATCACCGAAAGCGGAATTCACAGTCCTGCAGATGTTGCCGCAATGCGACAACATCATGTAAATGCATTTCTGGTTGGTGAGGCGTTTATGCGCAGCGAAGAGCCGGGTGAGCGATTGGCAGAGATGTTTAGGTAATTCTCTAATCTAGCGAGTACCAAACACCACCATCGTTTTACCGGTTACAGAGACCAGTCCCTGTTCCTCGAGCTCTTTTAGCACGCGGCCAACCATCTCTCGTGAACATCCAACAATTCGGCCGATCTCCTGGCGAGTAATCTTAATCTGCATACCATCCGGGTGAGTCATTGCATCTGGTTCTTTGCACAGATCCAGCAATGTGCGCGCAACCCGTCCAGTCACATCGAGAAATGCCAGGTCACTGACCTTGCGAGTAGTATCGCGAAGTCGCTGGGCCACCTGTTTGCTGATCGCAAATAGAAATGCCGGGTGCTTATGGCTGAGTTCGATAAACTTTGCGTAGCTGATCTCCCCGACTTCGCACTCAGTTTTAGTACGAATCCAGGCACTGCGGTGCTCTTGATCGAAAAGCCCCATCTCCCCAAAAAAATCTCCAGGGTTTAGGTAGGCGAGTATTATTTCTTTACCGTCACTATCATCCTCAATCATTACCGTTACCGAACCCTTAATAATGTAATAAAGGGTATCTCCCTGGTCTCCGGCGTAAATAATTGTGCTTTTCGCCGGGTATCGGCGTCTGTGACAGTGGGATAGGAATTCTTCCACATTCTCAATATGCGGTGTGAGGGGTGCAGGCGCCAATTTGTTTCTCCATTTACAAGTTTAGCTAAATGCCGCTTTATATAGTGTTTATCCGCGACTCCTAGAAGTAATAGTAGTAAAAAAAATCCATTGGCGAGTAAATTTTGCGGGCTGCACTATGGTAATCTTTGCGCTCCTGAAAGTGAGGCAAATTATGAAGGCGACAATTAAGTGGGTAGATGGCGTAATGTTCCTTGGCGAGTCCGGAAGCGGCCATGCGGCGGTGATGGATGGTGCGGAGAGTCAGGGTGGTCGCAATATGGGTATTCGACCCATGGAGATGCTGTTATTGGGTCTGGGGGGCTGCGCCTCTTTTGATGTAATGAGCATGCTCAAGAAGAGTCGCCAGCAGGTAACAGATTGTCGCGCTGAGATTGAAGCCGAGCGAGTGGATGCGGTTCCCGCAGTATTCAGCAAAATTCATCTGCGTTTTGTGGTAACTGGTGTCGCGCTTAAGGAGAGCCAGGTCAGGCGTGCCGTTGAACTGTCCGCTGAAAAATACTGTTCCGCATCTATTATGCTGGAAGCGGCTGGGGTTGAAATGTCCCATAGTTACGAGTTGATAGAGGCCTAGGCGCACACTGTTAGTGGCTCACTAATAGACCTTCTGTAATAGCTGCCTACTAAATCCCGGGCAAAAAAAAAGGAACCTGAGGAAGGTTCCTTAAAAAAATCCTTGGATGAATCACAAAGAAAGGGGTAGGGGTAAATCCGTTCAATGTTGTTAATCAACAACATTTAAAAAATCTGTAAAACTTCAATGGGTGTATATTAAGAATTGCCAGCCCATACATCCAATGCATTGTTTGCATCAGGGTCATGCATTTTTGTAATATCGCTAAAATTATCAGGTAATTCGGGATCTGGCGTTTGACCGAAGTATTTATATATGTTC
>JBMYPM010000051.1:0-275 GCA_049600275.1 Porticoccaceae bacterium
CACCTGGCCCACGCAGACCAATACCGCCCTTCTGCCGTTCAAGGTGGGTCCAGCCGCGAATCAGTCTAGAGGAGAGATGTTGCAACTGTGCTAATTCAACCTGCAACTTACCCTCATGGGTACGGGCGCGCTGGGCAAAGATATCCAGGATCAAGCCGGTGCGATCGAGAACCCGGCATTTTAATTCGGCTTCGATATTGCGCTCTTGGCTGGGGGACAGATTGTGATTAAAGATAACCAGTTCGGCCTGGCTGCTATGCACGGCTGAACTGATC
>JBMYPM010000051.1:285-7985 GCA_049600275.1 Porticoccaceae bacterium
AAAATTTCGCGTGCGGTGAGGTGCGCGACCCAGTGAGAAACTCAACCGGATCACCGCCTGCAGATAGAACTAACTCTTCGAACTCTCGAGGGTCTTCGGGTTCCGATTCACTGTTTAGCTTTATATGAACAAGAACTGCTCTCTCGCCAAAGTCAGGGCGTTCGAAAAATAATGACACTTAGTATTTCTTAATAATTGTCGTCAGAGAAATTTCCGTTGTCGAAACCACTCTGGGCATCGCCTGCCGATACATTGGAGCCGGTCGCCGGTAATTTGACTGCGCGGGACGGAACAATGGTTGAAATTGCATGCTTGTATACCATTTGGCTCACGGTGTTTTTAAGCAGTACGACAAATTGGTCAAATGACTCTACCTGTCCCTGCAGCTTAATGCCATTAACAAGAAAGATTGATACTGGAACACGTTCTTTTCTTAAGACATTAAGAAAAGGGTCTTGTAAATTGTGCCCTTTTGACATTTATACTTCTCCTTTGGGTACTAAAAATAATGCAAGTGTGCAAAAAAAACGCAGGTCAAATCGACCTACAACAAATATTAACCGTCCATGTTCTTACAGTATATGGGCGCATCTACTAGCTTTTTCAAGGCTAGCGCAGACATTCTATCAATTGAAAATAAGTCTGTCTCACTATCAATCTCCATTTCACAGCTCCCCGGCCAGTTTCGCAACCAGGTAATCTGTCTTTTAGCCAGCTGCCGTGTCGCAGCTATTGCTTTCTCGACGGCTTCATCCAGACTGCACTGGCCGTCTAAATACTGCCAGATCTGCCGGTAGCCCACCGAGCGAATTGCCGGTAGATTTGCGTGGAGGTCACCGCGTTGATAGAGAGCCTGCACTTCAGCCTCAAAGCCCAGATCCATCATCCTTTTAAATCTATCTTCTATACGCTGATGGATTAGCTTACGGTTCACTGGCATCAGTGCCAATTGTTTTATCGCGTATTGACCTGCGATACCACCAATATTTTCTTCTCGGCGCAGAGTCGACATCGGAACGCCGGTAACCAGGTAGACTTCCAGGGCACGCTGAATACGCTGGGAATGATTTGGGTGCAATCCGGCAGCAGTCTCCGCATCAACTGCCTGGAGCTGTTTGTAAACGGCAGGCCAGCCTTCACTGTCTGCCTGTTCCTGAATCTGTGCACGTATTTCTGCATTGGCCTCAGGCATTTTAGACAGGCCTTCAAGCAGCACTTTAAAATAGAGCATGGTGCCACCAACTAACAGCGGGGTATTTCCCCGGGCGCTAATCTCTGCCATTACGCGCGTTGCGTCGGCAAGGAAATCTGCCGCTGAATAGGCATCCAGGGGATCGCGAATATCAATTAAATGGTGGGGAGCTTTTTTTAGGGTAGCTGCATCCGGTTTGGCACTACCTATATCCAGCTGACGATAGACCTGGGCCGAATCCACATTGATTAGCTCCACCGGAAAATGGTCCTGCAGGGCAATGGCCAGATCGGTTTTACCGCTGGCGGTTGGACCCATAATAAATATTGCCGGCGGTTTTTCTATTGCTGCCACTGCTTTATCGCCCTCGCAAAAACAGTTTATCCAACTGGTCGAGAGTCATCTGGGACCAGGTGGGCCGACCGTGGTTGCACTGCCCGCTCCTCTCTGTGGCTTCCATATCCCGAAGCAGGCCATTCATTTCCGGAATGGTTAATTTGCGGTTGGCGCGCACTGAACCATGGCAGGCCATGGTCGAGAGTATTTCATTAATATGATCCCTGATGCGCTCCGAGGTACCGTGCTCCAGCAGATCCGAGAGTACATCTCGCAACAGGGCTTCAACTTCTGAGCCGCGCAGTATCGCCGGTATCTGGCGGACAATAATGCTCTCGGCGGCGGCTCGCTCAACGGTAAATCCAAGCTTGGTAAAAATCCCATTGTGCTGCTCGGCGGCATCTGCCTCTCGCTGGCTGACCGCCAAACTCTCTGGAACTAATAGGGGCTGGGAAACAAGTCCCTGGTCATCAAAGTCGCGCTTCATTCGCTCATAGGTAATCCGCTCGTGAGCAGCGTGCATATCGACAACAATTAATCCCTCGCTGTTTTCGGCAAGAATATAGATACCTTTAAGCTGGGCTATGGCATAACCCAGGGGCGGAATATCCTGCTGGGCATTAAAGTCCAGGTCTGCCTCCGGAAGGCTGGCCTGTTCGGTAGAATAAAGACTCTGGTAGGCCGCCATGGGCGTTGCAGTACCCTGGCTTGAATGGCGGTGGTCGGAGAACTGCATCGAGGGCTGCCACTGGTTAGCCTGCTGATCGGGCTGGGGGCTGAACGGCTGGCCGGTATTGCCAGCACCAGGGGAATCATTGGACTGCAGGTGATCCTGGGGACGATCTTCTGCCAGGGCCTTCTTAATGGTTTGCGAAATAAAACTGTGAATCGAGCCACTTTCGCGAAAGCGCACTTCATGTTTGGTGGGGTGGACATTGACATCCACATCTGCCGGTGTAATTTCCAGAAACAGCACATAGGCCGGATGCCGCCCATGGTAGAGAACATCCTGGTAGGCCTGGCGCACCGCATGGGAAACTACCTTGTCACGTATACAGCGACCATTGACAAAAAAGTGCTGCAGATCGGCTTGGCTGCGGGAAAAGGTTGGCAGCCCAATCCACCCCCAGAGACGCAGGCCGTGGCGATCGTTGTCCACATAGAGGGCCTGTTCCATAAAGGGTGCGCCGCAGATATCCGCCACCCGCTTCTCCTGCTCTATCTGGGTGGCTGCTGGCCGCAAGCTGAGTTGAGCGCGCTGGTTATGACGCAGATTAAAGGCGACATCAAAGCGACTCAGGGCAAGCTTTTTAATACTCTCGTCAATACGGTTATATTCAGTCTTTTCGGTGCGTAAAAACTTGCGCCGCGCCGGGGTATTAAAGAACAGGTCGCGAACTTCGACACTGGTGCCAACCGGATGGGATGCAGGCTGAATATCCACTTCCATATCACGTCCTTCAGAGACCGCTTTCCAGGCAGTGCCCTCACCGTGATTGGAGGTGAGGCTAAGTCGCGATACAGAGGCGATACTGGCCAGGGCCTCACCGCGAAAGCCCAGTGAGGAGACGGCCTCAAGATCTTCCAGATTGCCAATCTTGCTGGTTGCATGGCGACTGAGAGCCAGTGGCAGATCCTCTTCGGCAATACCACAGCCATCGTCGCGAATCCTGATCAGCTTAACGCCACCCTGCTCTATATCTATATCTATACTTTGCGCGCCGGCATCAAGGCTGTTCTCAACCAGCTCCTTTAGCACCGACGCCGGGCGCTCAACGACTTCACCCGCAGCAATCTGGTTGGCCAATTGCGGACTGAGAACCTGGATAACGGGCATAACTGGTGACCTTTTATTTGCTTCTAATGATTGTTAACTGCGTCTACTATCGGGCGGGGATAATAATTTTTTGCCCCACTTTAATCGTGCTGGAACCCATCTTATTGTAGCTCAGAATACTTTTAACCGAGGTGTTGTAGCGCTGGGCAATCTCCGACAATGTATCGCCGCTGGCAATCGTATAACTGCGTTCACGCTTGCCTTTATTTGCCGCCAGTGATGTGCCCTCCGGCGTGTTATCCATATAGTAACTGACCAGCCCGTTATAGATCGCTTCGGCCATCTTTTGCTGGTAGGCCCCGCTGGTCAGTTGGCGGGCTTCCCTGGGGTTGGATATAAAGCCGGTCTCGATCAACAGCGAGGGAATGTCCGGGGATTTAAGCACCAAAAATCCCGCTTGCTCAACACGCTTTTTATGCAACCTTGCCACGCCACCCATATTCTTCAGGACATATTTTCCAGCGTCGAGGCTACTGATCAGGGTGCCTGTCATGGAGAGGTCCAATAGCACCTCACGCAGGGCTGCATCTTTATTATCAAGATTTAATGAGCCCTCGGCACCGCCGATTAAATCCGCACGGTTTTCCTTTTTTGCCAGGAAGCGAGCGGTTTCACTGGTAGCTCCCTTGGTTGACAGTGCATAGACCGAGGCGCCGTTTGCCTGGGGATTGGTAAAGGCGTCTGCATGGATAGAGAGAAAGAAATCAGCGCGGCTTTTGCGGGCGATTGCCGTGCGCTTTCGATGGGCGAGATAGTAGTCGCCGGTGCGCACCAGCTCGCCACTAAAGTCGGGGTTTTTATCAAACAGCTTTTCCAGTCGCTGGGCAATCTGCAGGGCTACAACCTTTTCATGAATGCCTTTTGGGCCGAGGGCACCAGGGTCTTCACCACCGTGTCCGGCATCGATGGAAATTACAATCTTGCGGTTGGCTTTTGACACCACTTTTTTTGCCGGTTTGCTTGCTACCTGAGCAGTATCAAAAAGATCGACTACCAATCTGTCGCCATACTGCTCATTGGCCTTTAGGGTAAAACTATTTACCCGCACCCTGGTCTTTAATTCCAGAACAATACGCAGATCTGAACCGCCGCGAACACCGGAACGAATTTTACTGATAGGGGTTGGCGCGATTTCCAGTTTATCCAGCTCTGCCTCTAGCTCTGCGCTTTTAATATCAATAACCAGGCGACTGGGGTTATCCAGGGAGAAGACCTTGTAGTCAAAGCTGTCGCTGATATCGAAGACCAGTCGGGTATTATCCGGCGCTCGCCAGATTCGTGCACTCTCTATCTCGGCGGCGAAAGTTGGGACGGCAAAAATTGGGATGACAAAAAGTATTGCCACAAATATAAATGCTGCTGTTTTGTCTAAGCGCAATTTAAATCCCATTGTTATAGCTCTTCTATTAGCTCTTCCAGCTGCGAGATAATCCTATAACCCAAATCACTGCCTGCTCTAAAACTAAGGGTTCGACCCTCATCTGCTGGGACAATTCCAATCTCGATATCAGCATCGGGTAAAAATCCCTGTCCACGCTCGGGCCATTCTATCAAGCATAGGCAGGCTTCTGCCAGATAGTCGCGAAAGCCCATATATTCGAGTTCTTCAGGGTCGATTAAACGATAAAAATCAAAGTGGCAAACTCTGCCCAATGCCAGCTCATAAGGCTCTACTAAAGTATAGGTGGGACTCTTGACCGAGCCGCTATGGCCGAGACCATTGAGTATGCCGCGGCTGATTGTGGTTTTACCTGCACCCAAATCACCGCTTAGTGCAATTACCAGCGCCTGTTTGGCAACTGTTTCATTATTCAAATTATCAGCAGTGCTAATGGCCTTGGCGATCTTAGCGCCAAACTGCAGCATCAATGATTCACCTGTCACCGTGACAGTTACACGCTCCCTATTAGAGGTGGCCTCAGTCACAGATCAGCACCATTTAAAATCGCTGTTAGAAAAACACTGATATCGGTTGCGGCTAGTCCGCGGGCACCGCGCTCTTCCACAGCCATATCCGCCGCTGCCGAGTGCAGGCAACAGCCCAACTGTGCTGCCTGGGATGGCTCGAGGCCCTGGGCTAAGAGACTGCCGATAATGCCCGACAACATATCGCCCATACCGGCAGTGGCCATACCTGGGTTGCCATAGGGGCAAACACTGATTAGCTGGCTATCGGCACTGGCAATAAGCGTTCCTGCTCCCTTGAGAAGTACCACTGCGTTAAACTTTTCCTGCAGTGCGCGCACTGCGGAGAAACGATCGGCCTGTACTTCTGCAACACTGATATTTAACAGTCGCGCCGCTTCAGCCGGATGGGGTGTCATTACCCAGCGGCGGCCATCTGGCACCGGCACTACCCTTCCCTCGGCGATAATATTCAGCGCATCGGCATCCACGACCATCGGCAGTCCGCTGGCAACGGCTTTTTGCAGCAGCTGCTCAGACCAGGGAGAACGGCCCAGGCCCGGGCCAATTACCAGAACCGTTGGCTTATCCAGCAAGGGCTCCAGTTCCTGGCCGGAAATAATGCCGCTGGCCATTATCTCTGGCTGGCGGGCCAGGATTGCCGCGACATGTTCCGGACGAGTGGCAACACTGACCAGGCCTGCACCAGTGCGCAGGGCCGACTCTGCAGCCATCAGCCCGGCTCCGCCATAACCATGATCGCCGCCAATAACCATGGCGTGACCAAACTGATTTTTATAGGCATCGGCATCGCGATGCGGATACAGCTCGAGCAGTTCATCAAGATTCATCAGCGCTGAACTGCAGGGCTGTTCCTGGAAGAGCTGTTCATCAATATCCAGTGAGTGGTAAATAATCTCTCCGCAGAGGGCCGGGCCGCGACCGCTGAACATACCCTGTTTGGCGGCGATAAAGGTTACGCATATATCGGCGCTTACCGCTGTATCTGCGGCACTGCCAGTATCACTGCAGAGCCCTGAGGGCAGGTCGATTGCAAGTATCGGAAGCGCGGCACTGTTTATGCCGTTAATGGCCTCTTCATAGGGCCGACGCATAGGATTATCCCCGGAGGGTTGAAAGCCTGTTCCCAACAGTGCGTCGACAACTACCCCTTCACAGAGGTCTATATCCGCAGAAAATGCTGCAAAGGAAACGCCGGCACTTGCGCTGTAGTCCCTTGCCAGTGCAGCGTCGGCAGAAAGCTTTTCACTCTCAGCCAACTCAACAACCCGAGCTGCTATACCTTTTTCCGCAGCCAGTGCTGCAACTATATAGCCGTCACCGGCATTGTTGCCCGAGCCGCAAAAAACCGTGATTAACGAGGGCGCTCCCCAGGCATCGAGCAGCTCATCGAAAGCTGCGCGACCGGCACGCTTCATTAAAACAATGCCCGGTATAGCCAGCTGTTGAATCGCCAGGCGATCCAGTTCACGAACTGATTTAGCTTTATAGAGTGCGTCTTGAATAACAATGTGCGACATATCCGCAAGTTCCCAGTAAGATTACCGCGATTATATGCCAGATTAGCCCTGAAACCATGACCGAAACAAATAAGCTCGATGATCTAGCGAAAAATATTAAAGCCTGGGGGGAAACCCTCGGCTTTCAGCAGGTAGCTATTTCAAAACCCGATCTCGAACAGGCCTCAGAGCGCCTTTTACGCTGGCTGGAAAATGGCTTCCAGGGTTCGATGCAGTGGATGGGCGCCCACGGCGATAAGCGCTACAAAGTCGATAAGCTGGTGGAGAATACGGTGCGGGTTATCTCTGTGCGAATGGACTATCTTACCGACAGCAATATGATCGCCGTTCTTAAAGACGATAATAAGGCTTATATATCAAGGTATGCGCTGGGTCGCGACTATCACAAGCTTATTCGTAAACGGCTTGCCGACCTGACCAAAAAGATCGAGGCTGAGATAGATCGTCTCGGGCTCGCCCATCTGCAATTAAGCCAGCGGCCCTTTGTGGATAGCGCGCCAGTTATGGAAAAACCGCTGGCGGCCCAGGCCGGGCTCGGCTGGATTGGCAAAAATACGCTGCTGTTAAATGACAAAGTGGGCTCATGGTTTTTTCTCGGGGAGATCTATATCTCATTGAACCTGCCAGTGGATGAAAACCAGCAGACCGATAAATGTGGTAACTGCCGCGCCTGCTTAAAAGTCTGCCCCACTGACGCTTTCCCGGAACCCTATATTCTCGATGCTCGAAAATGTATTTCCTACCTGACGATTGAGAGCCAGGACCCTATTCCTGAAGAGCTGCGTCCACTGATGGGCAACCGCGTATTCGGCTGTGATGACTGCCAGATAATCTGCCCCTGGAATCGCTATTCATCAAAGACTCAGGAGATAGATTTTAGTCCGCGACA
>JBMYPM010000052.1:0-7849 GCA_049600275.1 Porticoccaceae bacterium
GTCACCTTTGGTAATCAATACCAGGTCACCGTCTTCAACCACATTGTGCTCGCGCAATGTCTCGACAGCCAGGTGATTTACCTGCTTGGGATCCATTGTTGAGGCGTGGAAGGGGACTGGAACCACACCTTTATAGAGTGCCGTGATCTCACAGGTGCCAAGCTTGTCAGCCATCGCATAAATAGGCAGCGACGAGGTGATTCTCGACATGATCAGAGGTGCAAAACCGGTTTCGGTCATACAGATAACCGCTTTAACACCCTCCAGGTGGTTGGCAACATACATGGCTGCCAACGCCAGGGACTCATCAATACGCGCAAATGACTGATCGATTCTGTGCTTTGAACGCTGAACCAGTGGATGGCGTTCTGCACCTTCAATAACTCGTGCCATTGCAGTAACTGTTTCTACCGGATAGTCACCAGCAGCAGTTTCCGCTGAAAGCATTACTGCGTCAGTGCCATCGAGAACGGCGTTGGCAACGTCAAATACTTCCGCTCGGGTTGGTGTTGGAGCAGTGATCATTGACTCCATCATCTGGGTCGCGGTAATAACCACTTTGTTAGCATTGTTAGCCGCTTCAATCAGCTCTTTTTGCACAGCTACCAGGTTGGCATCACCAATTTCTACACCCAGGTCACCACGGGCAACCATAACCCCGTCAGCACTTGCGATAATGCCGGGCAAGAACTCCTGGGTAATGGCTTCAGCGCGTTCGACTTTGGCGATAATATGGGCGCCGCTGTTCTCTGCGGCCAACAGTTCGCGAGTCTCTTCAATATCTTCATAAGAGCGAACAAATGAGATCGCCAGATAGTCAGTGTTCAGGGAAGCTGCCGTTTTAATATCAGCTTTATCCTTATCGGTCAGCGCTGGTGCCGAGAGGCCGCCACCAAACTTGTTGACGCCCTTCTTGCTGGACAGGGGGCCACCCTGGGTGACACGACACATTACCGAGTGATCATCTCGTGACTCAACGGTAAAGGTAAGACGACCATCATCAAGCAGTAGAATATCATCTACACCAATATCCTTGAGCAGTTCGCTGTCGATAAATACACCGTTCTGGTCACCGCCGTCCAGGTCGATTTGGCTGTCGAGGCGGAACATATCGCCGTTGGCCAGGTTGATCTTCATATCGTTGGCAAAGCTGCCGATACGAATCTTCGGGCCCTGCATATCGCAGAGGATACCCACAGGTGTTTTCAGTTCGGCGGCAACCGCGCGAATTGTTTCAGCGCGCAGTGTATGTTCTTCAGCACTGCCGTGAGAGAAGTTGAGACGAAAGACATTTACACCAGCTTTAATCAGCTCGCGAATAGTCTTCTCATCGTTACTGGCTGGGCCAAGTGTCGCGACAATTTTTGTTCTACGCGGCATCCTGTTCCTCCGCAGCTGCGCCTAAAAGTACCAGCGTATTGTCGAGCATACGATTTGAGAAGCCCCACTCATTGTCATACCAAGCCATAATTTTCACTAAATCTCCATTGACGCGTGTTTGAGTGGCATCAAAGTTACAGGAATAAGCGATATGGTTAAAGTCCACTGATACTAATGGTTTGTCATTGTAGGAAAGAACTTCCTTAAGGCTGCCCTCAGCCGCGTTGCGGAGAAGTTCATTCACTTCTTCGACAGAGGTCTCGCGACCAGCGTTAAAGGTAAGGTCTACCAGTGAAACATTGATGGTTGGCACACGTACCGCCATGCCGTCCAGCTTGCCAGCCAGTTCCGGGATCACCTGGCTGATTGCAGCGGCGGCACCGGTTTTAGTTGGGATCATCGACATGGTTGCCGATCGGGCGCGGTAGACGTCTGAGTGACAGACATCGCTGAGCTGCTGATCGTTGGTGTAAGCGTGAATCGTGGTCATATAGCCATTTTCAAGGCCCAGTGCTTCGTGCAGTGGAGCGACCATAGGTGCCAGGCAGTTTGTCGTACAGGAAGCATTGGAGATAATCTCCTGGGAGCCATCGATAACATCGTCATTCACACCGTAAACAACCGTGGCATCTACCTCTTTACCCGGTGCTGAAATAATGACCTTCTTGGCGCCGGCTTCGATATGCAGGCCAGCTTTTTCACGGGTAGTGAAAACACCAGTACATTCGCAAACCAGGTCAACATCCAGGTCAGACCATGGCAGGTCGGCAGGATTGCGTTCGCTGGTCCAATTGACAACATCGCCATTGATGATAATTGAGTTGTCCGTCACCTGGACATCCTGGTTGAAGCGGCCGTGAACCGTATCAAACTGAAGCAGGTGAGCATTGATCTCGAGGCTGCCAAGATCGTTGATAGCGACTAATTTAATTTTGTCTTGCAGTTCTGGGCGCTCGTAGAGTGCGCGGACAATATTGCGACCGATACGGCCAAAACCGTTAATGGCGATTCTGTACATGGATAGTGCCTTAATTTATGTAGTAAACTTACGAAAATTATAGGCTTAAACTGCTTTTGAGGCAATCATAAGCCGCTTTTGATCGGAGAAATTACCTATTTAGGTCATATTGATGTAACTTAATGACATCTTTGTGAAATTTTCTTACGAAATTGGCGTGTAGAACCAACTTTTGTCGACTATAAATCTAGGGTGTAAAAGGTTTGTAGGAAATTGGAAGACAAATTAGATAATAAAAAAGGTTTTAGGATGCACTCTCAAAATTTGATTAATATCATTGCCGACCAATTACCTGATCTCAATAAATCGGAGAGCAAGGTAGCGCAGGTAATTCTCGCCGACCCGGACCGTGCAACCAGTTCCAGTATTGCGGCACTGGCCAAAGCTGCCGGGGTCAGTGAGCCCAGTGTAAACAGATTTTGCAAGCGCTTTAATGCCGCCGGATTTCCCGACTTTAAACTCAAATTGGCAAAGTCCCTGGTCAGTGGTGTGCGTTTTGTAAATCGCAATGTAGACCCAGGGGATGATGTTGCCAGCTACACGCCTAAGATTTTCGATAGCACAATCAATAATTTGGCTATGGTGCGCGACAGAATCAGCCACAGTATTGTCAACCAGGTCGTCGACAAGCTGATACAGGCCAAGCGTATCTACTTCTTTGGTCTCGGCGCCTCGGGTTCGGTTGCCCGGGATGCTGAAAATAAATTCTTCCGCTTTAACCTGCCGGTCTCGTTTCACGATGATGTGTTGATGCAGCGTATGCTGGCATCTACAGGTGGTACCGGCGATGTATTCTTTTTTATCTCCCATACAGGGCGTACCAAAGAGGTTGTCGAAGTTGCCGAAATCGCCAAGGCTAACGGCTCAACTGTAATAGGTTTAACCGCTCCGGACTCACCGCTGGCATCCATCAGCAGTGTTACCCTTGAGGTGGAAGTTCCCGAGAATACCGATGAATATATGCCTATGACCTCGCGCATTGTGCACCTGGTTATTCTCGATGTGCTGGCTACCGGCGTGACGTTGCGCCGCGGGCCGGACTTCTTGCCTCACCTTGAGAAAATCAAAAACAGCCTCAAGCCTACCCGCTTTATAAAAGAGGGTTAGGAGGTTGAGTTCCAGGGGCTTTTTGCCTGGATAGACTTGGGCGTGGTTAGGGTTTTACACTAGACTACTGGTAACAAATTTATCCTTACTGAGGCTTTACCCTATGTCCGAATTTCCCGCGCACCCGGTTCCGCAGCAATGGGCTAACTCCGCCTGGATTGATGAGCCGACATACAGGGCGATGTACCAGCAGTCAGTAGAAAATCCCGAGCAATTCTGGGCCGACCAGGCCACCCAGTTTCTAACCTGGAAAAAAACCTGGGAAACAGTTTGTGATACTGATATATCCAGGGGCCAGGCGAGTTGGTTTGCCGGCGGTCAACTCAATGTCGCGGTCAACTGTATAGACCGGCATCTCAGTGGGCGATCTGAACAGACGGCGATTATCTGGGAGGGCGATGAACCCTCTGACTCTATGCATATAAGCTACGCCGAGTTGCATGAAAAAGTCTCCCGCCTCGGCAATGTTCTCCGCGAGCGCGGCGTTAAAAAGGGTGATCGGGTCTGTATCTATATGCCGATGATTCCCGAAGCCGCCTATGCAATGCTTGCCTGTACACGGATTGGTGCAGTTCACTCAGTGGTTTTTGGTGGCTTCTCCCCAGAGGCTTTAAAAGACCGTATTCTCGACTCTGACTGCCAGCTGGTGATTACTGCTGATGAAGCGGTTCGGGCGGGCAAGCCGATACCCCTTAAAGCCAATACAGATAAAGCGCTGGCAAACTGCCCCAATGTCCATACCTGCCTGGTAGTGCGACGAACCGGCGCAGCAATAGATTGGACGGAGAGCAGGGATATCTGGTACCAGGACGCTATTGAGAGTGTCTCCAGTGAGTGCCAGCCGGAAATAATGGATGCAGAGGATCCGCTGTTTATTCTCTACACCTCGGGTTCTACAGGTAAACCCAAAGGCGTGTTGCACACCACCGGCGGCTATCTGCTGATGGCGGCCATGACCCACAAATATACCTTCGACTATAAAGATGGCGATGTCTTTTGGTGTACTGCCGATGTGGGCTGGGTGACCGGCCACAGTTATAGTTTGTACGGCCCGCTCTGCAATGGCGCGATTACCCTTATGTTTGAGGGTGTGCCCACCTACCCGGATGCCTCGAGATTCTGGCAGGTCATCGATAAACACCAGGTCAACCAGTTCTATACAGCACCCACCGCAATCAGGGCGCTGATGGGCAGCGGTGATGAATGGGTTAACAGCACATCGCGAAGTTCATTGAAACTTTTGGGTACAGTGGGTGAACCGATAAATCCAGAGGCCTGGGACTGGTACTGCCGGGTGGTTGGTGACTCTCGCTGCCCGATTGTCGATACCTGGTGGCAGACTGAAACTGGCGCTCATATGCTGACACCTTTGCCCGGGGCGACGGCTCTGAAGCCGGGCTCTGCAACGCGCCCGTTCTTTGGTGTGCAGCCAGTACTGCTCGACCCTGAAGGTGCTGAGGTCGAAGGTGCCGGAGAGGGCTTGTTGATGATCAAGGCCTCCTGGCCCAGCCAGATTCGCTCAATCTATGGTGACCACCAGCGATTTATTGATACCTACTTTAATGCCTGTCCGGGTTATTACTTTACCGGCGATGGTGCCCGACGCGATGAAGATGGTTACTACTGGATAACCGGTCGAGTCGATGATGTACTGAATATCTCCGGGCACCGTATGGGTACCGCAGAAGTTGAGAGTGCGCTGGTTCTGCACAAGGATATTGCCGAGGCCGCGGTGGTGGGCTATCCCCATGATATTAAAGGTCAGGGCATCTACTGCTATGTCACAGCTATGTCTGGTGTCGAGCCCGACGCGGCGCTGCAAGATGAACTGGTTGCACTCTGCGCAAAAGAGATTGGCCCTATAGCCAAACCGGATATTATCCAGTGGGCGCCGGGTTTGCCTAAAACCCGCTCAGGAAAGATAATGCGGCGGATTCTTCGCAAAGTGGCGGCTAATGAATTGGATAATCTGGGTGATACCTCAACGCTGGCAGATCCATCGGTTGTGGATCAGTTGATTGCCAACCGTCTCAATAAATAAAAATTTACCAGTAATTTTGAATTCACCTTATGGCTTTTTCCCTGGCTAAAATTCTCCCAACTAAAGTTCGTAGGGCTAAAAAGCTAGCTGCTTCCATGCTGGTTTCCAGCTTTGTCTATGCCACTTTATGGTTCTGGCCAGCGGACAATCGGGTAGAGGATATTCCGTTTTATGCCGATAACTCGTTTAATGTTATCGCCCATGGCAATGGCCGCGCGCTGCTGCCGGGGAATACCTTAGAGGCTGCGGTAAATGCCCTGTCTGTCGGGGCAGATATTCTCGAGCTGGATATCCATTTAACCGCCGATAATATTTTGGTTGTGCGCCACGATGATACTATTGACTCTACCACCAATGGCACTGGCCGAATTGACGAAATGACATTGGCTGAGTTATCGTTGTTCGAAGTAGGTTTCCATAAGTATGACTACCCGGATAAAATTGCCGAAAAGGGCATTCGCATACCCACACTGGAGTCATTTTTTGTTGCCTTACCCACCAATCGATTTTTGATTGAGTTAAAGCCGGAGGATACAAAAGCCGGCGACTACCTATGCCAGCTGATTAAAAAGTACGGATTATTTAACCAGGTGGTGGTAGGATCGTTCCATTCTTCAGTATTGCGTAACTTCAGGCAGCATTGCCCGGAAATTCCAACCTCAATGGGTGAAGAAGAGGCTCTGTGGATGGTTCTCCTGAGTTGGCTGGGATTGGGTCATCTCTATGATCCCCCGGGGTATTCAGTGCAGCTGCCTGTTGAGCAGAATGGTATAAGAATTATTTCCCGGTCACTGGTTGAAACTGCCCGTAAGCTTAATTTAAAATTGGACGTCTGGACGGTAAATAATGTCCAGGAAATGGCCGATCTGATTGGCTTTGGGGTAGATGGAATTATTACCGATAGGCCCGACCTGCTTGATGGGGTTGTGGGGAATTTGGCTGTTAAAGCCAGTGGTAGAGAAGCAGTGTTTTAGTTTTTAAAATAATAATAAAAACTGGCAATCCAATGAAAAGTTGCCTAAAAATGTTACATCATTGGATAGATAACTAAAGTACATAGTTGAGTAATTATATGAGCAAAGAACTAGCGCGTTTGATGGCAAAAGAAGGCATTTCACAGAGCGGCCTTTCCAGAGCTACCGGCGTTCCCCAGCCAACGATTAACCGAATACTCAGTCAGGTTACCCAGGATCCTCGTCGTGATTCCATGGCGGCCCTTGCTAACTACTTTGGTGTTCCTATTGACTCTCTCTATGCCAATGGGGTGCCAAACAAAACATCTGACAAAAAGATTAATTCCGTCGAAGAGATCTACAGTAAAATTTTGGGCCTGTCCAAGACCGAGCGCTCAAAATTATTTTCCAAGGTTGCCGACAGATTTAATCAGTAAGCTCCACAAGCAGGTCAACCAGCTTTGACTTGTTGTCATCATTAATACTTTGAATCAGGGCTTCAAATTCCATGAGGCCCGCAGAAAACTTCTCTTCCAGAATCTGTGGGTTTATAAGCTCTTTGGACTTTGTACTTATATCAGGGTTAAACATAAAGTTTCTCTTTATTGACGGTTGTTATGTTAGTGACCGTTGTTAAGGTTTTAACCTTTATAAATAGTGTTTTTGCAAATCCGTCTGTGTGTAGATCCTGTTTTACGGAGCCTATTCTTGTTGATTTATGAGTTACTTGGTATAGCCTTTGCGTACTAATACTTTAGTACTAGGCGGATATTCCTCTTCTGCGCTGCCTTTTCTCTCTTCCTGAATCGGTTAAAACCCCTGCTTTAATGGTTGCTTTATCGAAATATGCCTGTATAAAAGACTATTCAAGATAACTCGAGAGTAGGTTCGGGGGTGTTGATTTGGATATTGGGTTTTGGTTTTCTGTCACACTGGCTTGCCTGTTGGGTGCTATGTCGCCCGGTCCCAGTCTTGCGGTAATTGTTAATTTATCTCTCTCCCAGGGCAGGGTGGCCGGCTTGATAGCGGCAATCAGTCATGGACTAATGATAGGTATCTATGCCTTTATCACGGCATCCGGGTTGGTTGTTATTCTCGAGCGCAATCCGCTGGTTTTTAGTGGCATACAAATAGCTGGCTGTGGGTTTTTAATCTGGATGGCGATCAGGCTGCTGTTTGCAAAAGCTGGCCGCGATGCTTATTCGGTTGTTTCAGCACAGTCCTCAAAATGGCTGGCTGCAAGGGATGGTCTTTTAATTGCCCTGGTTAACCCGAAAACTATTATTTTCTTTAGCGCCCTGTTTAGCCAGTTTGTCGATGCCAGCAGCCAGCTCTGGGAAAAGACCCTGA
>JBMYPM010000053.1:0-7782 GCA_049600275.1 Porticoccaceae bacterium
CTCAGCCTGGATTTCAGCAACCAGTGATTCGAGCCGATCAGTTCGCCGGGCCGCCACCACCACTTTAGCGCCACGGGCAGCTAAAACCTTTGCAAAATGCACCCCAAATCCACTGGAAGCTCCGGTGACCATTGCGACTTTGCCGCTCATATCAAATTCTGTATTCATGAGTTTTCTCTTTTATTTTTATAGATGGATATAAAGCAGTTTAACCTGCTGACGATTAAGGAAGGTGAGTAAATAAGACTGATAAGTTCTAGAAGAGGTTGATAAATTAACCGTAGGTAATAAATTGCTCCATCTGATTAGTATCCAAATGGGGAATCCCATTAAATCCAGTTAAATTCATCTTCTTGGCATTAAAAAAGAAATGACTAATCGCCGTATTTTTATACTGCAGATTTAAATCAAAAATATTCTCATCGGGAATCCCCAGCACCAGCCCAACAAAGGTACTTATGGATCCACCGGATCCAATCGCCAGGATTTTATTGCCGCTCTCCGCCATCGCCTGGATCTGCTGCTGGGCAGCATCGACACGGGCCTTAAAATCCCCCCAACTCTCCGGCACATCGGGAATCTTATCCTCCGTCCACAGGGTTAATACCTTGCGCAGTAAACGGTAATAATTTTTTCGGTCCGAGGGATCTGCCGCAATCTGTTGATAGAGGGGATCGTCACCATAATACAATCCATAGGCTTCAGTCATTTCGGTAAAGTTATATTCATTAAGCCCCGGCAGTACCAGCCGATCACTGCCATCAATATCCATACCGGCACAGATACCATCCAGTGTTTGATGATGACGATGCATATCGCCCACCACAAGGGTATCGAAGTTAACACCGCGGCTACCCAGATGCGCACCAAGCCAGCGAGACTGCTGATGACCAAGCTCTGATAGCTGATCGTAATTTTCAGCACCAAAAGAGGCCTGGGCATGGCGTACCAGATAGAGTTCACTCATTAATTAATCCTATTATTTGCCGTGATAATAAATTTTAGAGGCTCTGTATACAAACCCAATTTAAAGAACCTTCCCAGCATTTAAAAACACCCCAAAACCACTATAAAAATGAACAACTTAGGAGTATACTGCGCCGCCTCTCAATTCGGGGCCTCAACTCCCCAAGCCACAGGTAAATCAATGTCGTCAGCTGACTTCGCTTCACTGGGTATTTCTGCCCCCATTTTAAAAGCCGTTAAACAACTCGGATACGAGCAACCCTCCCCTGTTCAGGAGGCGAGCATTCCAATTATTTTGGAGGGCAAAAACCTTCTGGGAACCGCCCAGACAGGTACAGGTAAAACAGCAGCTTTTGCACTGCCATTTTTAAGCATGCTGGATGATAAGCAGAAAGCGCCACAGGTTCTGGTACTAACACCGACCCGCGAGCTGGCTATTCAGGTGGCTGAGGCATTCCAGAGCTATGCCAAGCATCTTAAGGGTTTCCATGTTCTGCCTATTTATGGCGGTGCTGATATTGGCGGCCAGCTGCGCGGCCTTAAGCGTGGCGCCCAAGTTGTAGTGGGTACGCCCGGCCGTATGCTCGACCATCTGCGTCGTCGCAGCCTGGATCTAAGTCAGGTTAAAGGCCTGGTCCTCGATGAAGCTGATGAGATGTTGCGCATGGGCTTTATCGATGATGTTGAAACTATTCTTTCCAAGACGCCTGAAAATTGCCAGCGCGCCCTGTTCTCAGCAACTATGCCCCCGGCGATTAAGCGTGTTGCAGATAAATACCTGGGCGATGCCCAGCAGGTTAGCATTGCCGCTAAAACCAAAACTGTTGAGCGTATCGAACAGTCTTACCTGATGGTTAAAGGCCACCAGAAGATGGATGCCCTGACTCGCATCCTCGATGTAGAGCAGTTCGATGGCATGATTATCTTTGTGCGCACCAAGTCGGCTACGCTGGAAATTGCTGAAAAGCTTGAAGCCCGTGGATTTTCCTCTTCGGCACTGAATGGCGACCTGACACAGGCGGTGCGTGAGCGCACGATCAACCGTTTAAAGAAAGGCCAGATCGATATTGTTGTGGCTACTGATGTGGCTGCGCGCGGCCTCGACGTTGAGCGTATCAGCCATGTTATCAACTACGATATCCCCTACGACAATGAGTCCTATGTTCACCGTATCGGTCGAACTGGCCGTGCCGGTCGCGAAGGCAAGGCGATTCTGTTTATAACCCAGAAAGAAAACCGTATGTTGCGTTCGATTGAAAAGTCGACGCGCCAGGTGATCAGCCAGTTTAACCTGCCAAGCAACGAGGAAGTCAGCGGTCAGCGTGTTGCCCAGTTTAAAGAGCAGTTGATAGGCATGAGCAAATCCACCAAGCTGGATAAGTTTAATTCGCTGGTTAAAGAAGTTGCTGCCGAGAACGATATTGATATGGCTGTTCTGGCTGCGGCACTGGCCTTTGAGGTTCAGAAAGATCGCCCTCTATTCCCGAAACTGGCGACACTGGATACACCGAAAGCATCCTCCAAAGAACGATCGAAGGATAGAAAAGAGCGCAAGCGTTCCGAGCGCCCTGAACGAGGCGATCGCCCAGAGAGAGAAAAACCCTCCCGTCAAAAGGGCGGCCCTACTGATCAGGACGGCAACGAAATTCCAATGGTCACTTACCGTATCGAGGTAGGTCGCAACCATGAGGTGTCACCGAAAAATATTGTTGGCGCCATTGCCAACGAGGCGGATATTGATGCCCAGTATATTGGCCATATTAAGCTTCACGACGATCACAGTACGGTCGATCTGCCGGAAGGTATGCCCAAAGAGCTGTTTGATCACCTGTACAAAGTGCGAGTCTGCCAGAAAGCCCTCAAGATCAGTGTGGATAATGGCACTGCTGGTGAACAGCGTGATGCCAAGCCCGGCTTTAAAGGTAAGAAGGAAGGCAAGAAGGATCGCGGTGCACCGGCACGTAAAAAGCCGGCTTTCAAAGGCAAATCCAGCGGCCATCGCGGTCAGGATTCAGAGCCTAGAAAACCGCGCAAGCGTCCGGCAACTAATCGCAAATAAGCGCGTCAATCGCGGCAAGGTGCCGAATAAGCGATACTGCATCGACTTGTTCGGCCTTGTAAAACTCCTCAGCCATCGGCGCTATATTACAGCTCTCCGGCAGTGCTGAGGCAGTCTCGATAATCCCTGCCATCTTCGGCAAGAATATAAACTGCAACCATTGGTTAAAACACAGTTTGTCTATGGCAAAGGGCTGACTGCTGGCCAGCGCTTGTGCAGATGGCACTTGCTGATCCCAGAGCTGCATGGCACGAAGCTCCTGCTCTACAGCCAGTAACAGATCGGCTAGCTGCCGATATTTACCAACCATTTCCATCTAGCCTATTTCCCGTCGAAAAGGGGGCAGTGCATTTAATAGCTGGCCACCATAGCGCTTGGTAATCAGTCGCTTATCCAGAATAGTTACCGTGCCGGTATCCGCTTCGGTGCGCAGCAGCCGCCCGCAGGCCTGAATCAGTCGCAGTGAAGCGATGGGTAATGAGATATCAAAAAATGAGTTGCCACCCTGCTCTTCCACCCATTCCGAGAGCGCTTCATGGAGGGGATCATCGGGCACAGCAAAGGGCAGCTTGGCGATCACCACATGACGGCAGTAGTCGCCGGGCAGATCCACACCTTCGGCAAAGCTGGCCAGCCCCATCAGCACACTGGTACGCCCCTGGTCGACACGCTCTTTGTGCAGGCGCACCATTTCAC
Organism: Porticoccaceae bacterium; assembly: GCA_049600275.1. Taxonomy (GTDB): domain Bacteria; phylum Pseudomonadota; class Gammaproteobacteria; order Pseudomonadales; family Porticoccaceae; genus HTCC2207. Next base: position 3,722 of record JBMYPM010000053.1, read on the forward strand.
GATTGGAAAACTGACCCTGCATAATAATCTCTTTCTGCAAGTCTCTATCCAGTTCATCGAAGACCTGCTCCATCTGGCGCTTGGACGAAAACAGCACCAGTGTGCCACAGCGTTTTTCTACCAGCCCGGAAAAGTTCTCGACAATATAGCTGCTGTGAGCATCGACAGAGTTGCCTTCGACCGCATCGGCGGGAACGCGAATCACCGCTGCTTCAGCGTAATTAAATGCACCTGCCACCGACATAAAGCTGGCAAAATCCGGAACACCGGTTTCGCGCTTTAGGGTTTCAAAATTGCCCAGGGCTCTCAGGGTGGCGGAGGTCAATACGGCGGCATAGCAACTGCCCCACAGGCGGTCACGAAGAAGCTCGGCAGCTTGAATAGGGCTGGCATTGATCGAGATATCTATATTGCCGCCGCTGTCGTCGAGACGCAGCCAGCAGGCTATCGGCATCTCGCCCTGTTTTAGCTCGCGGTGCAGTCGGTCCCAGAGCGCCAATAACTGCTCTGCCCTCGATTGCCAGCTTCCCGCCTGCTGGTAGAACATTTCAATATCGGGGATCGCCACCGGATACTGTTTATCACTCAACGCTTCATTTAGGGTATCGACCAGAACCTCAAGTCGCCCCAGCCAGCCGCTGGTTTTATGGGCAAGCTGTTTGGCTATATCGCGAATGGCTGCGCCAACATCACCATGGGCGTACCTGTAGCGGCCATCTTCCGGGTAGTCGGCAGACTCCAGGCTCTGCTGCAAGAGCGGGTAGGCCAGGTTGAGCAGTTCGATAATATTGGCCGCCTCTTTCTCAATCCGTGGCAGCTGCTCGGTCAGGGCGCTGTCTTTTTCAAATAGCGGGCCCTGGCCTTTAATCTGTTTTTGCAGGCGTTCGAGAAAGCTAATGCTGTTGTTGATGCGGCACTCGGCACCAAAATGACGAATGGCGGTATCACCGAGACGGTGGCCTTCGTCGAAGATATAGATACAGTCTTCCGGCGGCGGCAATATTGCACCCCCACCCAAGGCCAGGTCGGCCATAACCAGATCGTGGTTGGCGACAATACATTCGCTCTCTTCAAGTTCATTGCGGGCGTTAAAAAAGGCGCATTGATTGACAAAGCGACAACGTCTGCCGGTGCATTGACGGCGGTCAATGGTAAGGGCGCGCCACTCTACATCCTGGATACGGCTCTCCCAGGAGTCACGATCGCCATCCCAGGTGCCTTCCGCCAGTGCGTCTGACATCTCTTTATAGAGATCTTCGGTCTGCTGGTTAGGATTAAAGGCGACCTCATCTTCAAATAGAAACAGGCCGGCCTCTTTTGATTTAATCGCGTCGAGACACTGCTCCATCTTAAGGTTGCAGGCGTAGCGCCCACGGCCTTTTACCAGCGCACAGCTGTGATCCCAGCCACAGGCCTCAAGCAGTTCGGGGAGGTCTTTGTGTATAAGCTGTTCCTGCAGGGCGATGGTGCCGGTGGCGACTACCACGGTCTTTTTCAGGGCCCTGGCTATGGGCAGTGCGGCAATAAGATAGCCGACGGTTTTGCCGGTACCAGTTCCAGCTTCAACAACGGCAACCCGCTTGTCCGGGTCAGTGTTGGTCAGGGCATTGGCTACCGTGGCAATCATTTGCTTCTGCCCCAATCGTGGACTGAGGTCGCGTGATTTTAGAAACTGACGGTAACCCTGCTGTATGGTTTCTCTAAGCTCTGGGTCTAACAATCGTTTAACTTCCCTGTTTCACTCGCTTGCTTTACTTTCAAATAATTTAACACCGGGGCGGCATAGCCCTGGGTAATAATTTTCTGGTAGAGGCTTGGCGAACGGTTTAAATAATCCTTAAAACGCAATTCTGCTTCCTGCCAATTGCACTCTGGCCACTGGGTTTTGACCAAATCTAAATCCTCTGTGTATCCAAGAATCTGGCAGGCAACAATGTTGCTCGGAAACAGTTTGTAGTTAGTGTAGACCTGCTGGTCTATCGCCGCTGCCAAACTGTCTGGATTCATGGCTTCAGCTGTCCCCGCTTCCAGGGCATCTGCGGTTATCGGCTCGCCAAAGGCGACATGAACACGGCCTTTATAGCCAACAAAACCTTTTTGAATGGTATCCAGGTCTTCAAATTCTTCTTTAACGTAATCCTTGCCCTGCTCCTTGGCATACAGCTCACGACCCTTATCCACATCACAGGGATCGTATTCGTATGATATAGCGACAGGCACCAGGTTGAGTTCTGCTACAGACTCGGCAAAGCTCTGTTCTTTGTTCCGGGACAGGGCGAGCATTTTAAGCAGTGCGGTCTCGGTACGATCGTGACCATCTTTAGCCCGCCCTTCTCTCTGGGCAATCCAGACAGAGAAGCCATCAGCAGTGATTGAGTGGCGAATATAACGGGAGAGTTTTTTCAGGGCTTCTAGCTTTTCGCGACGACCGGTTATCGAGCGCTTTACAATAAAGCTGCGATTAACCCGAATCAGGTCCGAGGCAAAGGGTTTGCTGAGCAGATTGTCGCCAATGGCAATACGAACGGTTTCCATACCCGCATCTGAAAGGGCAAGGTTTACCATCGCCGGATCCAGTGCAATATCCCGGTGGTTGCTGAGAAACAGGTAGGCTTTACCGGGGTCGAGTTTGTCGAGACCGCTGACGCTGTAACCATCGGTGGTTTTGTCGATAAGATTTTTTAAAGAGACGGTAATATAACTCTGCAGGTCACCAACACTGTTAATGTTCTGTGCGGCTTTGGATAGTGTTCGACGCAATATTGGACGCAGCAGCCAGGGGCAGATTTTTGCCAGCATTGGTGCTTTGCGGGATAGCAGCAGATCAATAAATTCGGGGTCGGCAATCAGGCGCGCAATAACCGCGGGCACTTCACTGTCGTTATAGGGACGAATATCGTCAAACTCACTCATTGAAACCTCTAAAAAGCACTATCCCTGCGCTGTATTTTCTAGCTCTATGCTTTTAAACAAATACTCCGTCACCGCTGCAAGGGAGGCACAGCCTGGTCATTTGATATCTGTCTGTTCTAATTTTGCCGGGAATTATACCAGCGGACTTCATGGGAATATTCATCAACCTTGTCGACAACATCCAGAACCAGCGCAAAAAGTGCCATACGCACCAACAGGCCGTTGTCGGTCTGGCGGAAGATCGCCAGATTAGGGTTGTTATCGAGATCGGAATCCAGCTCATTGGCATCACTGCGCGAGTCTCTTGGCAGCGGGTGCATAATCACCGTGTTTGGCTCGCAGTACTGCGTGTAGATCGCCTGGTTCAGGCGGAATTTACCCCGGTACAGGTCGGCCTCTTCCTTGCTGGTGAAACGCTCTTCCTGAATACGTGTCGAGTAGACAATATCCACATTGGCAATGCTGTTATTGAGCTCGTCGGAAATAATCACATCCACGCCTGCACTGCGCATCTCCTCAACAATGCTCTCAGGCAGGGCCAGCTCTTTTGGCGAGACCAGGGTTACCTGCACATTGTTATAAAGACTGAGGAGTTTACTCAGGGAGTGAACAGTGCGGCCGTGGCGAAGATCGCCAATCATAGCTATACGCAGGCCGTCGATATTGCGACCCTTGGCCTTTAATTCACGTGCGATAGTGTAGAGATCCAACAGTGCCTGGGTGGGATGCTCGTTGGCACCGTCACCGCCGTTCATCACCGGCACCCGGCTGGCAGCGGCAAAGTCTGCCACCGACCCCTCCTGGGGATGGCGCATACAGATAACATCACTAAAGCCGGAGAGTACCCGGGCGGTATCCTGCAGTGATTCGCCCTTGACCAGTGCCGAGCTTTCAAAGCCGGCGGTTTCGCGAACTTCGCCACCGAGCAAATTAAATGCAGAACCAAAGGAAACCCGTGTGCGCGTACTGGGCTCAAAAAACATATTCGACAGAATCGCACCCTGCAATACTCGGGTAATGCGCTGCCGGTTCGCGTAGGGGCGCATACGATCTGCTACCGTAAAAACCCGATCTGCTGCCTCACGATTGAACTGATCAACAGAGATAATATGGTTACCAATAAAGTCCAATAGCCAGGCTCCATTACT
>JBMYPM010000054.1:0-7592 GCA_049600275.1 Porticoccaceae bacterium
AGCAAGAGGTTGTCGGCATTGGGGTTGGCGCAGATCTCAGCCAGGGCCTTGACGCCTTTATCGCCGGGTTTGCTGCCGGGGATACGGGCTTCAATAATTTTCTTATCCGAAAACAGGGACATGGAGTTAAATTCGTTGACCAGTGGATCCCAGTCAAACTGTTTTGAATTGCCCTCAAAGTGAAACAGCTCGCGCTCGGTAAAACCCTGCTCTCGGGCTGCTATGCGGATTGCATCGGCACATTCCTGAGAAAGCAGGGGCTCATCACCGCTGATCACATAGACCGGCATAAGCGGGTTTTTAAGATGAGCCTGAAGTTTCTCCGGATAAATTTTCATAGGCTATGGGCTGTTGGGGTTTTGCCCCTCAGTCTCTGCTGGCAATACCTTCAGGCGATTAAGGATCTGCCTGACAATCTCCCCGCGCATTTCCAGCCTGACCTGTCGCTCTTCATTGTCAGAGGAGAGGATATCGCTCTCTTCGATTTCATAGCTGCGCTCAACCGATGCCGTCAGCAGGCTGGTCAGCGGTGTTCCGGCGGGATCAGTAATTAAAAAGTCTACATCCTCGTTAAGCTGGTATTCCGCAGCCCGGGCGCTGGCATTTAGCGTGCCTATACGACGGTTCTCGCGGAAGTCGACAATCACTACAGAGTAGCTGGCATCAGCGGCGCTGGAGACAACATGGACACCGTAGACATCCAGTGCCCGGGCCAGCTCGCTGACAAAGATATTGTCAGCTGCCCGGGTCGCTATATGCAGGCTGCCAATATTGCTGGGTACTACCTGGGCGTTGCGCAGCTGCCAGCCGCAGGCTGAGAGAAGCACAGCCATAGCGACGGGTAATAACCTTCTTATCATAAAGTGCATCATCGGACAGTGCTGTACACCCCTGCTTTTAATTAGCGACTATATTAACCAGTCTTCCCGGAACCACAATAATTTTTCGAACGGTCGCGCCCTCGGTGAAGCGCTGAACATTGTCGTCATCAAGGGCCAGCTTCTCCACCTCGTCCCTGGATGCATCCGCAGCCACCTGGATTTTTCCGCGCACCTTGCCATTGACCTGAACTACCATCTCGATGGAGCTGCGCACCAGCGCTGATTCATCCAGTTCAGGCCAGGACGCGTCGGCAACCGCCTCCTGATTGCCCATCGCCTGCCACAAGCTGTGACAGATATGCGGGGCAATTGGCGAGAGCAGCAGAATAGCGCTGGTCAGCGCCTCGTGACGCACGGCAATACTCTGTGGCTGATTGTCACTGAGCCTGCCGACTTCATTTAACAGTTCCATCACTGCCGCAATAGCAGTATTGAAGGTATTGCGACGACCGTAGTCATCGTTGACCTTGCTGATGGTCTCATGGGTTTTGCGGCGCAGATCTTTTTGTTTATCGCTAAGGCTAGCGGTGTCGAGGGGCTCAACTGCACCCAGTTCGAGATGGCCGTGAACCATAGTCCACAGCTTGCGCAGGAATCGGTGTGCGCCAGAAACGCCATCATCGCTCCACTCCAGAGTCTGCTCTGGGGGCGCGGCAAACATGGTGAACAGGCGCACTGTATCGGCACCGTGCTTATCGATTGCAGTCTGGGGATCGACACCATTGTTTTTCGACTTCGACATCTTGGTTACGCCACCGCTGTGAACCTCTTCGCCGGTCGCCGTTTCAGTGGCCTTGATCGTGCGGCCCTTTTCATCGCTCTCAACAGTGACATCCAGTGGCGACAGCCACTCTTTGCGGCCGTTATTCTCTTTATAAAATGACTCGGCCAATACCATGCCCTGGCAGAGCAGGCTTTTAAACGGTTCGCTGCTGCTGACCAGGCCCTCATCGCGCAATAGCTTGTGATAAAAGCGCGCGTAAAGCAGGTGCAAAATGGCGTGTTCGATACCGCCCACATATTGATCGACCGGCAGCCAGTAATCGGCGCGCTCGGGGTCGAGCATGGCGCTGTCCAGATCGGCACAGGTAAATCGCGCGTGATACCAGGAAGATTCCATAAAGGTGTCAAAGGTATCGGTTTCACGCTCAACATCCTGACCGTTCAGCTGATCTTTTTTCCACTCGGGGTCGGCCTTAATCGGCGACTGAATGCCATCCATCTCCACTTCTGTAGGCAGCAATACCGGCAGTTTATCCAGGGGCACGGGAATCTCGCCGCCATCGGCCAGGTTGTACATTGGAATTGGTGAGCCCCAGTAGCGCTGTCGGCTGACACCCCAGTCACGCAGGCGATAGTTAGTGGTTACTGAGCCGTGATTAGCTTCTTCTAGTGCTGCGGCAATGGCATCGAAAGCGCCATCAAAATCCAGGCCGTCGTACTTGCCGGAATTAACCAGATGGCCTTTGGTGACAAAGGCCTCTCTGCTGATATCGCAGTCTTCACCTGCAGCTGGCGCAATCACCTGCTTTATTTCAAGTTGGTACTTTTGGGCAAACTCAAAGTCGCGCTGGTCGTGGGCGGGAACTGCCATCACAGCGCCAGAGCCGTAATCCATCAGCACATAGTTACCGACCCAGACCGGGACAGTCTCGCCGGTCAATGGATGTACAGCAGTAATGCCGGTATCCATACCGCGTTTCTCCATGGTGGCCATCTCGGCTTCGGAAACCTGCTGGGTTTGGCAGTCGCTGATAAACTCAGCCAGTGAGGGATTGTTTTTAGCCACTTCAAGCGCAATAGGGTGCTGGGTGGCCAGGGTTAAATAGGTCACGCCCATCAATGTATCTGGCCTGGTGGTATAGACATCAAAGCTCTGGTGATCACCTACGGCGGCAGATAGGTCAAAGGTCATATTGACGCCGCGACTCTTGCCAATCCAGTTGCGCTGCATGGTCTTGACCTGCTCTGGCCAGTGCTCAAGATCATCCAGGTCGTCTAATAACTGCTCGGCATAGTCGGTAATGCGGATAAACCACTGGGGGATTTCCTTGCGCTCGACCAGGGCACCTGAACGCCAGCCACAGCCGTCGATCACCTGTTCATTGGCCAGTACAGTCTGGTCCACCGGATCCCAGTTAACGGTGGACATCTTTTTGTACACCAGTCCTTTCTCGTGCAGGCGGGTAAAGAACCACTGTTCCCACTTGTAATAGTCCGGCTCGCAGGTGGCCAGTTCCCGGGACCAGTCGATGCCAAAGCCCAGCGACTTTAGCTGCCCCTTCATATAGGCAATATTTTCGTGAGTCCATTTCGCCGGCGCGGAGTTGTTTTGAATCGCGGCATTTTCTGCGGGCAGGCCAAAGGCATCCCAGCCCATAGGGTGAAGGACATTTTTACCCTGCATTCTCTGGTAGCGAGCGATTACATCAGTGATGGTGTAGTTGCGCACATGACCCATATGCAGCTTGCCGCTGGGATAGGGGAACATCGCCAGGCAGTAAAACTTTTCTTTATCCGGATCTTCAGTAACTTCGAAAGTCTGATTATCGGTCCAGTACTGCTGGGCTTCGCGCTCTAACTCGGCGGGATGGTATTGCTGTTCCATGGTCATGAAGATTCACTGCTTATCGGTTTTAAAATAGGCGTGAATTATAGGGTAACAGAGGCCTATCTAACAGCAGTTAAAGCAGACTGATTTCTGGGCGGTACACCCAGCTCTTCCAGTTTAGCTGCCATATCTTCAGCAGAGGTGGCGGGGTTGATATTGGTATCGATAAAAAGAATCTTGCCATCTTTGCCAATATAGAAAGTATGGCGCTTTGGTTTCCCGTATATGGCCAGCACATCATAGGCTTTGGCGGTCTTTTTGGAGGGGTCGCTCAACAGAGGAAAATCCGCACCGGTCTCTTTGGCAAAGCCCTTGTTGTCTTCCAGAGTATCGACACTGGCCATAAAGTACGCGACTTCAAGGCGCTTGAGCAAATGCCCGTTTGCCGCCAGGGATTTGCACTCAATAGTACAGCCCCTGGTGTAAGCCATGGGATACCAGGCGATTACCACGGCTTGCTTGTCTTTAAACTGGCTGAGGCTGTAGGTTTTGCCGTCGGTGGCTTCGAGCAGGAAGTCTGGTGCCTGGTCGCCCACTTGCAGGGCTGAGGCTGTGCAAGCGAAAGATACCAACAGTGCTGATAGTAAGAATTTAGTTCGGTTTTTCATTGCTGGCCTCTCTGGTGTTCTCTCTAGTGGCCGGCAGCTTTTCGCTGCCTAGCTATTAACCCTCCGCAAATAAGCAGGGACAGAATCACAATTGGCCATGAGCCGGTCTGTGAAAATATTGTCTGCCCGGTGCGGGGTGCAATATAACCGGATAACTCTCCGGCGCTAAATTGTTCAATGGCTGCACTGATGTCACCGCGATGGTCAACCAGTGCAGTAACACCATTATTGGTGCCGCGCATCATTGGCTTGGCATTTTCCAGGGCGCGCATTCGCGCCATTTGCATATGCTGGCGTGGTGCAATGGAGTTGCCGAACCAGGCATCATTGCTGACCGTTAACAGCATGGTTGCCTCTTTGGCCATGTCCGCCACCAGATTGGGATAGACAATTTCGTAGCAGATTGCCGTGGCGACCTTCTCTCCCGCGATATCCAGCAGTGGCTGATCTGCCTCACCCAGTGAAAAAGAGGACATGGGCAGGTTAAAAAACCTGATCAGCCCACGAAGTACAGACTCAATCGGAACGTACTCTCCAAAGGGCACCAACCGGGTTTTGTCGTATTGGCCCTGGGCCATGCCCAGCGTAATCACCGAATTGAAGTAGGCTTTTCTCTGGCTATCGTAGACAGGTATACCGGTTAGCAGGGCTGTTTGGTTCACTTTTGCCTGTCGATCTATATCGTTGAGGAAAGCGCCAACATATTGTGGTGTTGCCGGGATCGCAGCTTCGGGCCAGATAATAATATCCGCGCCCCAGTGAGGCTGGGTTTGGGCCTGCAGTTGCTGCAATATTCCCTGTCGCTCAGTGGAAGTCCACTTTTTATGCTGGTCTGTGTTGGGCTGAACCAGAACCACAGAAAGGTTTTTTCCAGTGGGCGATGTCCAGTTAACTTGCTGTAAGAAGTAACCACTTACTATAGCTGTGATAATTGCTAAAGATACCAGTTTTACGCTGCGCTGATTTCTATGCTTCTGGCTTAGCTGGCTTAACAGGGCGGCGGCCAGGGCGGAGAGAAAACTCAGCCACATTACTCCGCCGATCGGGGCCCAGCCGCTCAACCAGGTTTCGGTGTGAGCATAGCCGCTGTAGAGCCAGGGAAAGCCGGTAAATATCCAGCTGCGAAACCATTCGCTCAACACCCAGATGGCCGGCAGGCCTATAAGCCAGGAGGCGGGGTTCTGTGGGATCAGCGCGCTGAGGGTGAAAGGCAGGGCAAATAAAAGGGCGATAAACAGGCAGAATAAACTGGTCGCTATCAGTGCCAGTGGGGCGGGAATAAAGCCGTGCTCGTGAATGCTGACATAGACCCAGCTTACGCCGGCAAAGAACATGCCGAAGCCAAACACCAGTGACTTCGCCAGTGCCTGCTTGGGCGTCTGCTGTTGCAGGTTGCGAAACAGCACCGCTATGGAGACTATGGCTATGGGCCAGAGATAGAAGGGTGCCAGTGACAGGGGCAGCAATGCTCCCGAGATAAACAGGGCAAGAAATTTTTGCCCGCGAGCCAGGCGCATCATAGGGTGATTTTTTTCACTTCCAGGGTGGTGATTTTGCGCTTGTCGCCAGCCACTACTTTAAATCCAAAGCCGTCCACAGTAATTGTTTCATCAATACTTGGCAGTCGGCCAAAGGCGTGCAGAACAAGTCCGCCAACCGTATCGAACTCATCGTCAGCAAGGCCAACATCAAAGAATTCATTAAAATCGTCAATTTCAGTGATCGCTTCCACGGTGAAAATATCGTCAACTTTGTGGCGAATCTGCGCCTGTTCGTGTTCGTCGGTTTCATCTTCGATCTCGCCGACAATCTCTTCGAGAATATCTTCAATAGTCAGCAGGCCGGAGACACCGCCGTATTCATCGACCACAATGGCCATATGGTAGCGCTGTTCACGGAATTCCTGCAGCAGTACATTGAGGCGCTTGCTCTCGGGAATAATATTGGCCGGACGTAGCAGTGACTGCAGGTTAAATGAGCTTTTATCGGAGAGCAGCAGCGGCAGCATCTCTTTGGCCAGGAGTATGCCCTTAATATCATCTGAGGATTCGCCGACGACCGGGAAGCGCGAGTGCTGGGAGGTAATAACCACCTCGAGAACCTGCTCGAGACTGAAGTCATCCTCAATAATCACCATCTGCGAGCGGGGGATCATAATTTCCCGGGCCTGCTGGTCGGAGACCTTTAGGGCGCCCTCCATAATTTGCAGCACACTGGCATCAATAATCGATTCATTTTCAGCGCTGCGCAGCATATCCGCAACATCGTCGCTGTTTTTGGGGTTTTGTGAAAAAACCTGGCCAATCTTTGCAAGGAAAGATTTTTCTGACGTGTTGTTGGGTGACTCTTCGTTCATGATTTTTCTCGCTAGTGACCCTTGGTGGGTCGATCTGTGGATTCGTAAGGGGCCGGAAAATTCAGGGACAGCATTATGGCTGTCTCCAGACCCTCCATCTGCTCGGCATCTCTCTCATCAATATGGTCATAGCCGAGAAGATGCAATACACCGTGGACAATAATATGCGCCCAGTGGGCCTCTGGGGTTTTCTGTTGTTCGTCAGCTTCGCGGTTGACCACTGGTGCGCAAATCACCAGGTCGCCAAGAATTGGCAGGGGCTCGGGAGTTACTGCATCAAAGGGGAAGCTGAGGACATTGGTGGCACCGGGTTTGCCCCGGTACTGCTGATTAAAATCGGCACTTTCCCGCTCGTCGACTATGCGCAGGTTGAGTTCAGGATTGTCGCGTTCGTCGCGAATCGCAGCGCTGGCCCAGCGCTTAATACTGTCCTCGTCGGGGGATTCTTCAGAGGGGCAGGCCATCTGAATGTCGATAGATAGGTTCATCAGTTATTTATTTAGCCGTCTATTAGTCGTCTAGTCGTCTTTTTCATGGGCATCATAGGCATCTACGATACTTTGAACAATAGGGTGGCGAACAACATCGCGAGAGATAAAGTTGGTAAAGCTCACTTCCTCGACATTTTTTAACACTTCACAGGCGTGAACCAGGCCGGACTGGACGCCGCGCGGCAGGTCAACCTGAGACATATCACCGGTGATCACAGCTGTTGAGCCAAAGCCGATTCGGGTGAGGAACATTTTCATCTGTTCCCTTGTGGTGTTCTGGCTCTCGTCGAGCAGGATAAATGCGCCATTTAGGGTACGGCCGCGCATATAGGCGAGCGGGGCGATTTCAATCACATTGCGCTCCTGCAGTTTGGCCACCGTCTCAAAACCGAGCATCTCGTGGAGGGCATCGTAGAGTGGGCGCAGGTAGGGATCGACCTTCTGGGCCAGGTCGCCGGGTAAAAAGCCAAGTCGCTCTCCCGCTTCTACCGCCGGGCGCACCAGCAGTATTCGTTCCACCTCGTCGCGCAACAGCGCTTCGACAGCACAGGCTACCGCCAGGTAGGTTTTCCCCGTGCCCGCCGGGCCAATACCAAAATTGACATCGTGGGTTTGAATTGCGCGCACATAGCGCTGCTGATTTAA
>JBMYPM010000055.1:0-7580 GCA_049600275.1 Porticoccaceae bacterium
CGGTTGGCCACATAGTTGGCATTGAGAATAGCCACTTCAGTCGCCTGCTTAAGGCCGGCACGGCCCATCATACGGATATACATCCAGGTGATCGGCAGGATGCTGGCACTGCCGAAAGGTGCCGCAGAAACCTGGGCGCCGCGACGCTGGCTGTCGCCGGATTCAACGGCGGCTTCGCTGGGCAAAAATTCTGCCAGGTGCTCACCCACAGCCACCGGGCCAACTCCAGGGCCACCGCCACCATGGGGAATACAGAAGGTTTTATGCAGATTCAGGTGCGAGACATCGCCACCAAATTTGCCCGGCTGGCAGACGCCGACCATCGCGTTAAGGTTGGCACCATCGATATAAACCTGGCCACCATGGTCGTGGACAATATCGCAGATCTCGGTGATTCTCTCTTCAAACACACCGTGGGTTGAAGGATAGGTGACCATAATTGCCGCCAGATTAGCTTCGTGCTTTTCAGCCTTGGCCTGCAGGTCGGCAACATCCACATTGCCCTGGTCATCACATTTAACCACCACCACTTTCATGCCACACATCTGTGCCGAGGCCGGGTTAGTACCATGGGCTGAGCTTGGAATTAAACAGACATCTCGCTGGCTGTCGCCGCGGCTTTCGTGATAACCACGAATCGCCAATAGACCTGCATATTCACCCTGGGAGCCAGCATTTGGCTGCAGAGAAATGGCATCGTAGCCGGTGGCGGCGCAAAGCATGGATTCCAGGTCGTCGATCATGGCGCGATAGCCCCGGGTCTGGTCCGCTGGCGCAAAGGGATGTATAGAGGAAAATTCCGGCCAGGTAATCGGCAGCATCTCTGCAGTGGCATTGAGTTTCATAGTGCAGGAACCCAAGGGGATCATCGCGCGGTCAAGGGCGATATCCTTATCCGACAGCTTGCGCAGATAGCGCAGCATTTCGGTTTCTGAATGGAAGCTGCTAAAAGTCGGGTGATCGAGGAAGGTATCGGTACGCATTAGGTCGCCGGGCAGTGCCTCTGCAACCTCCGCAGCAAGCTCTTCAACCTGCAAACCGTGCTCACCGATAAGGATATCCCAGAGATCGACAATATCCTCTTCTGTGGTTGTTTCATCCAGTGAGACACCCAGTGTATTTTTATCAATCGAGCGCAGGTTAATTTCCCGCGCTGCAGCGGCCTGCAGTATCTTCTGGGTGCGACTGCCGGTATTTAGTGTCAATGTATCAAACCAGCTCTGATTACTTGGCTCAATACCATTTAACCGCAATCCTGCCGCCAGTACCGAGGTCAGCAAGTGCACGCGCTGGGCAATACGCTGCAAACCGTCCGGGCCGTGGTAGACCGCATACATACTGGCAATAACCGCCAACAATACCTGTGCGGTACAGATATTTGAGGTCGCCTTTTCACGGCGAATATGCTGCTCGCGGGTCTGCAGTGCCAAGCGATAGGCCGGATCGCCATTGGCATCCTGGGAGAGGCCGACCAGTCGACCGGGCAGGTTGCGCTTATAGGCTTCCCGTGTCGCCATATAACCGGCGTGGGGGCCGCCAAAACCGAGTGGGACACCAAAGCGCTGGGTTGAGCCAATAGCCACATCAGCCCCCAGTGAGCCGGGTGATTCAAGCAGCACCAGGCTTAAAATATCTGCGGCCATAACCACCAGGGCGCCCTGCTGCTGAGCCTGCTGGATCACCTCGCGGAAGTTGCGAATCTCACCGCTGGCGCCCGGGTATTGCAACAACATGCCAAACAACTGGACATCCGCTTCCAGTGAGGCGGGATCACCAATTACCACTTCGATACCCATTGGCTCGGCGCGGGTTTTTATAACCTCAATCGTCTGAGGCAGACAGTCGCTATCGACAAAGAAGCGCTGGGATTTTGATTTCGACATGCGCTGGCAGAGCGACATGGCCTCAGCCGCCGCCGTGCCCTCATCCAGCATCGAGGCATTGGACATCTGCATACCGGTAAGATCGGTAACCATGGTCTGGAAGTTAATCAGCGCCTCCAGCCGGCCCTGGGAAATCTCTGGCTGGTAGGGTGTGTAGGCGGTGTACCAGGCCGGGTTTTCAAGAATATTGCGCTGGATAACATTGGGGGTAATTGTGTTGTAGTAGCCCTGGCCAATAAAGCTGCGAAAGACTTTATTCTGCCCGGCCAGTGCACGCAGCTCTGTAAGCGCCTGGGCTTCAGTACAGCTATCGACAACATCCAGCGCCTCGGCCATAGCAATAGCTTCGGGCACTACCTGCGAGGTCAGCTGCTGAAGGCTGTTACAGCCCAGCGTACTGAGCATCTGCTGTTGGTCTCCAGCACTGGGGCCAATATGTCGGGCAATAAATTCAGCCGCGTTTTGTAAATCTTTTAAGCTGCGTTTTTTCTGTAACATTTTTTCTACTCCCCAGAGAAGAACATTCATCTATTAACTAAGCTGTTAGTTAAGCCTTTAGCGTCTGGTAATAAAGAGCCTTTTAGCCGCGATAATAGCGTTGCGGAACTAACGGCATCTTTGTAATGGTGATTGGCCGTGCAACACCGCGCACCAGCGCATTGTGTTTGGTTCCCACAGCCGACAGTTCGGTCGGCACATAGCCCATAGCAATTGGCGCTTGCAGGGTAGGCCCAAAGCCTCCGCTGGTAATTGCTCCTATCACAGCACCCTTCTCATCGACAATCTCTGCGCCCTCACGAACCGGGGCGCGACCATCCACCAAAAAGCCAACTCGCTTTTTCGCCGCTCCATTGGCAATCTGCTCAAGAATCACCTCGGCACCTAAAAAGCCGCCCTGCTTAACGCCACCGGCACGTCGGGATTTACTGATACTCCAAATAATGCCGGCTTCCACTGGTGTGGTCTGCTGGTTCATATCATGGCCATAAAGACACAGCCCCGCCTCAAGACGCAGAGAGTCTCGCGCACCAAGACCAATCCAATTAACAGACTCATAGGAAAGCAATTTATCGGCCAGCTTGTGAGCATCTTGGGGATCGACAGAAATTTCAAAGCCATCTTCCCCGGTATAACCAGAGCGAGTGATATAGCAGTCAATGCCATCAATGGAAGAGTGGCAACCATGCATAAATACCAGCTTATTTGCTTCAGGTGATAATTCAGCCATTACCTCTTTGGCCTTTAACCCCTGCAGCGCCAGAAGTCCGCGATCGCCGAGATAGGTAATTTCAAAACCCGGAAGATGGTTGCGGATATGGGCTATATCCTCATGCTTGCAACCGGCATTAACCACCAGGAAGAAAGTGTCTTCAGCCCAGCGGGTAACAATCAGGTCATCGAGTACCCCGCCCTGCTCGTTGGTCAGGGTCGCATAGGTCTGCTGGTTGATTTCCAACGCCTCAAGATCCACAGGCATCAGCTTCTCCAGTGCCAGGGCAGCGCCCTCGCCCTTCACAATAACCTGCCCCATATGGGAGACATCAAATAAACCGGCATTATCCCTGCTGTGCAGATGCTCCTGCTTAATACCGGCGCTGTACTGCACGGGCATAAGATATCCGGCAAAAGGCACCATCTTGCCCCCTGCTTCAAGGTGATAATCGTAGAAAATGGTCTTGTTTACTTGGGTATCTGTGGTCATAGAATTCTTCTTTTATAAAGCGGCACAGGTTTGTAAGAAACAGTTTAAGAGAAACAGGTTAACGTCTATATAGAGCATGTATATGCGTTCAATGGTGTATTTTATTCCGATACTTATAATTTGTTAAATTAATAGATACAATACAATCATTAATTTTATTTATAGTTAATTCTGTCGCTAACGGAACCAGAATAGTCACCAGAAATATGAAGAATTTACCTATGGATTTGCTGCGGACTTTTGTCTCCGTAGCCCAGCTAAACAGCTTTACCCGAGCTGGTGAGCTGCTTGGCCGCTCACAACCTGCCGTGAGCCTGCAGATGCAGCGCCTAGAAGAGCTGGTCGATGAGACATTGCTGGTACGCAACGGTAAAAATCTCGAACTCAGTGAAGCGGGCGAAAACCTTTATAACTATGCCAACCAGATTTTAACCCTTAATGACCTGGCCATTAGCCAGCTATCGAAAAGCACTATCACCGGTAAGATTCGCCTGGGTATTCCCAGTGAATTCGCTACCGTTCTTCTGCCTAAAATCGTTAGCCGTTTTGCCAAGGCTTATCCCAATGTCACCCTTGAGGTTAACTGCGAGCTGAGTAAAACCCTGCTCTCAAAGGAGGGCAAGGCAAATCATGACCTTATCCTCGCCCTTGAAGATAACCCCTCAAAGACCGGCTCAAGCCTGGTTAAAACCGATGAGTTAGTCTGGGTGACCAGTGCCGAACAGAGTGCACAGAAAGAGGAGGTCGTGCCGTTAATTGCTGCTGCGCAGGGCTGTATCTACAGACAGCGGGCAATAAAGCTTTTAGATCGAGCCAGGCAGCCCTGGCAGATTGTCTACACAATCCCGGATTTAACCGGTATTCAATATGCTATCCAGGAGGGACTTGGCGTCACTGTACTGGCCAAGAGCACAGTGCCGGAAAACCTGAAAATCCTAACGCCGTCAGCGCGCTTCCCAGAACTCGGCGAAGTTGGAATTAGCCTTATATGCTCGGCCAGGAATAAAAAGAATGAGGCTGTACATTTATTGATTGAGTTCCTCAAGACCAGTCTGGCCTAGAACCCCTTTTTAGAGTAAAACTGTCAGGTCAGAAAAACCTATTTCCCCTCAGTAGATACTGTTATTATGCTTTTCAGAATAAAAACATATCAGAGGTGGCTATGACTGAGATTATTTTATATACACTCGCACTGGCACTATTCCAGATATGGCTATTACCTATGGCCATCAATATTAAAAATATGCCTTACCTGGTGTCCAATCGCGACGAGGAACAGCAGGCTTCGCCGCTTTCCCAGAGAGTCGCTCGCGCATCAAGCAACCTACAGGAAAGCCTGCCAGCATTTCTAGCCTTAAGCCTTCTTGCAATAATTGTTGAAGCTGAGGTAACCACAGCAGCAACAACCTGGCTAGGCCTCAGGGTTGCCTATCTGGCCTGCTACTCGATTGGCATTCCGCTGCTTAGAAGTGGCATATGGATTGCGTCAATTGCCTGTATGGTCTGGATGGCTCTTCAAATAGCCTAAGGCAAGAAAAAATCAAAAAGTAACAAAGCAAAACCATCTTGAGGGGATTATTGTTAATGACAAAGTCTACAATTAGGCGATCACACACAGCCTTCGGCCTTCTGGGCCTGTTGCTATCTGCCTGCATTGGCCAGGCCGCTGCTGAGGAATTCACTGTTTATGACCAGGGCAGCGCCCCATCCACCTGGGACAGGGGTATCAGTGCCTTTGATTCGGCAATCGACTTCGCCGTCTGCAGTAATGATGGCGGTAACAGTTGCCCAAGCATCAGCTGGGCAACGGTCAACGACAGCCAGCGTGGTTCTGTACTTCAAGTCAGCCATAGCGCTGCGGGCAATCTGGCTGGATTGTTTATCGCATCCCACTCAAGCAAAAATTTCAGCAATTTTGCCGGCGGCAATATTGTATTTGATATCAAGGTGATTAGCGGTAACAGCAATATCACCATGAAAATTGACTGCGTATACCCCTGCACATCCGGCGACCAGCAATTGGGTAGCAAAGGCACCTCAGGTTGGGAAACAGTCACTGTATCTGTGGATTCACTGGTTTCCTCGGGCCTGGATCTATCGAAAGTAGATACCGGTATAGTGATCTGGGCAAGCAATGCCGCAAGTACTGTATTCCGCCTTGATAATGTTCGCTGGGAGAGCTCTGGCGGTGGCGGTGGCGGTGGCGGCACTGGCGGAGGCTCTGGCTCGGTGACCGCTATTGATTCAAGCAAATGGTTCCATCAAACTCAACTGCCAAATGGCTACAGCTGGTATAATAACGAACAGCAGCATTACACCAACCGTATAGACAACTCCTATGTCAGCGATGGCAGCCTGAAAATTGTTGCCAAAAAAGAATCCTTTTTTGATCAGGGACATACCAAACAGTACACCTCCGCCCGCCTCAATTCCAAATACGCGTTTAAATATGGCCGTGTAGAAATTCGCGCCAAGCTACCAAGCGGCGCCGGGACCTGGCCGGCAATCTGGACCTTGGGCAAAAATATCACTGAGCCTGGAGCCTACTGGCAGACCCAGGGTTATGGTACAACCAGCTGGCCAGCCTGTGGCGAGATCGACATTATGGAGCACTGGGGTAACAACCAAAACTATGTACAGAGCGCAATGCATACTCCCTCCAGTTATGGCGCAACAGTTAACCACGGTGGCCGTTACATAAGCACTGCATCCACACAATTTCACACCTATGAGATGGATTGGAATAGTCAACGAATAATTTTTAGTGTTGATGGAATTGTTCATTACACATACCAGCCTGCCGTGAAAAACGCTTCCACCTGGCCCTACAATGCAGAGCAGTACCTGATATTAAATGTTGCTGTAGAGAGCAGTATCGCGTCGAATTTCAGCCAGTCTGCTATGGAAATCGATTACGTCAGAGTCTATGCACCAAATGCCAGCGCCTCAGCCCAGCCTATTTGGTCAGATGAATTTAATACGGCTGATGGAGTAGATACAGACGGCGATGGCATTGATGACAGCCTGGATTCAGATGATGACAACGACACTTACGCTGATTCAATCGATGCCTTCCCGCTGGATGATTCTGAGTGGCTCGATACAGATTCTGACGGCATAGGCAACAATGCAGATACAGATGATGACAACGATACTTACAATGACTCAATCGACCTGTTCCCCCTGCTTTCCTCAGAGTGGGCCGATGCCGATTCCGACGGCACTGGTGACAATGCCGATACAGATGATGATAACGACAATGTCAGCGACACACTGGATGCCTTCCCTTTCGATGCTTCGGAGTGGACTGATACAGATGGCGACGGCACAGGTAATAATGCAGATACAGATGATGATAACGACACTGTCATTGACTCGCTGGATGCCTTCTCGCTTCTAGCCACTGAGTCGGTTGATACAGACGGCGATGGCATAGGTGACAATGCCGATATAGATGATGATGGCGATGGCGTTCTCGACAGCCTGGACAGCTTCCCATTGGACTCAACCAATACGCCAACCAATATTATGGATATTGATGGCAATGGTCAGGTAGATGGACTGACCGATGCCATGCTGGTTCTGCGCTATATATTTGGCTTTAGCGGTGAAACTCTGATCGATGGTGCTCTTGGCGATAATGCCACCAGAACCAGCGCTGCTGAAATTGAAGCGCATCTTGAATCAATGATGCCGGGCTTGTAGAGAAGGTCATCCAATGGAAAGGACTGCACTGTCTGACAGCCTTGAACTCTCGCGTATTATCTATGGGATGTGGCGACTGACTGATGATGCAGATACATCGGCCAGGCATATTCAAGCCAAGATCGAAGCCTGCCTGGAACAGGGTATAACCAGCTTTGACCAGGCAGATATTTACGGCGGCTATAGCTGTGAAGCAGCTTTAGGAAAAACCCTAAAGCAAGCGCCCGCCCTACGCCAGCAGATGGAAATAATTACCAAATGTAATATCGTCGCGCCTGTTGGAATTCATA